>QNEG01000020.1 GCA_003645115.1 bacterium
GAGGATGATAGATTATTCGATTTAAAAGTTTTCAAACCGAAACCGGAGGAATTGGATTCCTTCATTTCACTTGGAGCAGAAAAAATTGTGCGTGTGGAGTTCGAGGTGCCGCCGGAAAAAAAGCTGAAAGAACTTCCCAATTATTTTTGTGATGAAGAATATTATCAAATAATAGCTGACCAAGAAATAGCAAATCGTCCACAACCAGCAGCATCGAAAACTACACTATTCCAGCAATATGGAGTGGACATCCCAGTGGAGGGAAAAGTGGGTCTTCAGGTATCAGCAAAATCTACTGAATTTGAATTTGTTCAAAAAGGAAATCGAATTATTCCTGCCCAACAGGGACCGCCTGCGCTTATCGCAAAATATGGTAAGCAAATAGTTTCTTTGGTTACCGAAAAGGCTCGATATACAGTAAAATATGACGATTTTGCCTTACCAGATAGAAAAACAGAACCCGGAAAAAAATATGTATATAAGATAAGATTATATCAGGTAAAAAAACCGATAAAGAAAGTGTTTGCGGAGAGTGATACAGTGGGAATAGTCCCAAAAGATGAACCGCCTTTTGCACCAACTGCAACATCGGCATTAGTGGATACTGTAGATAGAAATGTAGTTATGCATTTTTCTTATCCCAAATCATTAGCCGGGCTGGAATCTTTTTTCGATAACCACATCTTCGTGTTATACAAAACCGATATAGACGATACTCTGTGTGAACGAGGAATGGTAATCGATACAATAGATGCCAGCTGGAAAGCAAAGTTGATAGAGGGAGTAGATATAGATGAAGCATTTTACATCGAGGTATTCGATATAGCCGGGCAAAGTGCTAGAACTTCATTGATTGTCCCGGTCGATTCCAAATTTAAAAATCCACCTATACCTGAAAACCTGCGAGTAGTGGACTTTCCCGATGACAATGGATTAAAATTGAGCGTTCGATGGGACCCACCTACTCTCGCCGCAGGATACAAAGTCGAGGATATATTACCCAAGACGAAAACTATTAATGTCGAGGATAAGAACCTTTATTTGATGAAAGATACAGTAATTCAATTGCCGGACACCGCAGAAATTCCAGTAAATGCTCAGAAAATATTGACTGTTTCATATACTATCCCCGGTGGGCAGAAAAGTTTGAAAGTTCTATATGAAATCAGAGCTAATCCTGCCGATAAGGCACTATATCCTGAATTCGAATTGAATGGTTTAAAAAAGGTAGATCTCGACGAGACTGGAATGATAAAATTTGGCGAGGTGGAAGAACGGGAATATGTTCTCAATGGATGGATTGTAACTAAGAGCGGAAAAGTATTGCAAAATCCGGAGGCTCAAGTGAAATTGAGCGTGGATGCCACCCAGATAAATGAAATTCCAATCGAAAGTTCGCCTTATTTATATTATATCTATCGGGGTATAGACCCTGAAAGACTTACCACTTTCGAATATAGGGGAATCGCTACCGGCGATGTCAGAGAATTTGTTGATGATTATGACAAACGCCCCGATGATGATTATTATTATTTTGTTCAAGTAGTGGCTCCCTCCGGTTTTATGAATACATCTAAAGTGATGGGACCTATCAAACCTGGTCAGAATTTGTTCAATTGGAACAAAATAGTAGTCTTTCTATCGATGCTTGTGTTGGTTGGAGTAGCGCTATACTTTATCTATCATGCCAAGAAAGGGAAAAAATTCTATATTCGCCCCATTGCTGGAATTGTGCATATCGAGGAAGCGCTGGGAAGAGCCACTGAAATGGGAAAACCTATCATTTATGTTACCGGATTGGGATATATTTCCGAACTTGCCACTCTCGCCTCCATAACTATACTCGGTCGAGTGGCAAAGAAAGCCGCGGAATATCAAAGTAAACTGCTGGTGCCCTGTTATGACCCTATCGTAATGATAGTCGCTCAAGAAACTGTCCGTAATGCATATATGGATGAGGGGCGGCCTGATTTATATGACGAGGAAAACATATATTACATAGCTGCTCAACAGTTTGCTTATGCTGCAGCGGTGGCAGGATTAATGATTCGTGAACAATCCGCAGCTAATTTCTTTATCGGAAAATTCTTCGCAGAATCATTGATACTGGCAGAAACCGGTGCATCGGTGGGCGCTATTCAGGTCGCAGGAACCGACGATATGACTCAATTGCCTTTCTTTATCACTGCTTGTGATTATACTATTATCGGCGAGGAATTATACGCCGCATCTGCGTATATGTCCAAAGACCCTATGCAACAGGGTTCAATAAAGGCACAGGATTTTATTAAGGTATTGGAAATGATAATAATAGTTTTAGGAACCGCCGCTGCCACCGGTGGCTTGTGGTGGATCGCTAAAGCTTTTCAGGTGTTGGGAGAATAATCCGGAAAATTTATAATTTCGTATTGAAAAGGAGGATATATAATGTTCTGGAAAAAACAATTCCCACTGGTAATAGTATTTGTGATGGGTGTGGTTATGGCTGTGCAATACTTTATCCCACATAGCGCTTCAGAATTCGTATATGATAACTATCTCAAATGGGGTATTACTATCGGCATTTTCGGCCATATTCTTGGATATTTTAGTTTTTTCCGAGTCCATGTAATGAAAGTAAAGAAAAAAACTCCCAACTGGGGATATTCTCTTCTGGCTATATTTTGCGCAATCGGTATGATAATAGTCGCCGCATTGGATGGTCGAGGAACCGGTGGATATTATATGAATATTTATCTTTACACCAGCGCCGCAATTAATGCCACTGTATTTTCACTGCTCGCTTTTTATATTTCTTCTGCTGCATATCGCGCTTTCCGTGCTCGGTCTGTTCAAGCTGTTGCACTATTACTCGCAGCCATTATTGTTATGCTGGGAAGAGTCCCTATTGGCAACTATGTCAGTGTCTGGACCGCAATTGGACTCCCATCTACTTATGATATCTCTCAATGGATACTCAATGTCCCAAATATGGCAGCAAAAAGAGCGATTGCACTGGGAGTGGGACTCGGTTCATTGTTGATGACATTGAAATTAATTCTCGGTATAGAGAGAACATATCTCGGAAACCAATAGGTTATAATAACGAATATTATTAAGGGGGTAAAATAAATGAATTTTTGGAAAAAACTAGAACAACTCGACCGAAGGATTATTTATGTGATTATTACTCTGGCGGTAATCCTGCCATTTTTCTTCAGATTAGGATTGCCGATTTCTATATCACCTGAAGTAAAATCTATCTATGACTATATAGAAAATCTTTCTCCAACTGATGTGGTATTTATCTCCGGTGATTATGACCCACAGGTGGATGCCGAATTGACTCCTATGCTGGAAGCACTTGTCAGACATTGTTTCAAAAAAAATGTGAAAGTAATTGCGGCGAATGTATACAATCCACAGGGAGTTGGACTGGTCGAACCGAGACTAAAGAAGTTGGCTCGAGAATACAAAAAAGTCTATGGAGTGGATTATGTATTCCTGGGCTGGAAGTATGGGGGTACTCTTTTAATAATGCGTATGGGCGAGGATTTTCAGGGAGCATGGGAAGTGGATTATTACAATACTCGTCTGGAAGATTTACCATTGACCAGCAGAATACAAGATTATGACGATATTGCATTGGTTGTGTCGTTGACCGGAAGTGGAGCATATATTTCCTGGATTTATTATGCCTATGTTCAATATGGCCAGAAACTCGCCGCTGGAATTACTGCGGTTATGGCGGCTGATTCTTATCCATATCTTCAGGCTGGACAGATTATCGGACTATTAGGTGGATTACGAGGCGCCGCTGAATACGAACAATTAATCGGTCACCCATCATTAGGTTCCGCAGGTATGGAGGCTCAATCCTGGGCGCATATCGCTATTATTGTTTTTATCATTCTTGGAAATATCGGATATTTTAAAATTAAGAAAAAGTAAGAATAAAGAAATATTTCCTCGAGGAGGTCATAATATGCATATAAGCACAAATCCCTGGGTATGGATAGCATTTTTCTTCACACTCTCTGTATATACTTTTCTGTGGAAAGACAATTTTCTCTATAAAATCGCAGAACATGTAACAGTCGGTGTAGGAATGGGTTTCTGGATAGTTCTATGGTGGGACCAGACCGTGGTCGGTCAATTCTGGATTCCATTGAGCACAAATTTTGGCACAAATTTCCACTTAATAGTCCCAGCTATTATGGGACTTATGATGGTCACCAGAATTATTCCTAAATATGCTTGGATGTCACGATACGCACTCGGTTTCACTATCGGTGCAGGTGCTGGTTTCGCTTTACCTCGTGTTATTCAGGGCGGAATACTTCAACAACTTTATGCAACATTGCTACCAATCGATTTCTCATCCACGGGACTTGGATACAACCTGATTATTATTATTGGCGTCCTGTCAAGTTTGATTTATTTCTTCTTCTCTAAGGAGCATAAAGGAGTATTCGGTGGAATCGCCAATATCGGAATATGGTTTCTAATGGTCGGATTCGGTGCTACTTTTGGATATACTGTGATGGCTCGTTTATCCTTGTTCATAGGCCGTGTCCTATTTGTCCTCGGCGATTTCTTCGGTATGCAATTATTCTAATAGCACAAGGCGTGACAAATGAATAAACTTAATTTTACTGCATTTTGTCTGCTGTTTTTATTCCTGTCAGTAAATGTAGTTTATCCTTTCGATGAACCATTTTCCTCCCAGCAAATAGAGAACATTCTCTTACAAAATCTCATACCGGTTATCCAGATGAATGACTCTTCCCGACTGCTGGGCGAGGCTTCCGTTCGATATGCATTATTGGATACTTCCATTATGGCGATAACATCCTGGAAATTTTCACCACATAGCAGTAAAGTATGGGAACTGGATAATCTGGATATAAATCGCATTTCTATCTTTTCTCCCAATACGGGAAAATGGATACTAACCGAGTCTAATGACTTAATCCCACATAGGACATTGCAAAAAATTTCTCGACTGTTGCTATATCCTTTTTCCCTGGTTTCCAAGCGATTTAAGGGCTATACTATCAAAGCATTGAAGCGGACTGTAAAATTGGAATCTGGCGAATGTTATAAGATATCGGTTAAGCCTGTTAAGGAGGATAATGATGAGGAAGCGCCTTTTTATGGATATTTTTACATCAGCCAGGAAAATGACCCAAAACCAGTTAGATTCGAGTATCGAAGGAATAGTTCACTCGGCACCGGTATCATTCGATGGGATTTTAAATTTATCGAGGAATTCAAATGTTACTTTCCCTATAAACTCACCATAATGATGGATTCACAGATGTGCAATTTCGATTTCAACAGTGAAGTGAAACTCTATTTCGGAATTCTGGAGAGAGAAAAATAAAATGGAATAGAAAGATGAATAATCTTTCAGCCACAAAAGACAATCTTGCCAGGCTTGTTAAACGATTCGAAAGCAAGGTGCTTTCAGAATGGGACGAGGCTTCGACGCGAAAATCCCTCATCGATGGTTTCGGGGAAACTTTGGGCTGGGACACCGACGACCCGGAATCGGGCGGGAATTTTTAAACCGACGGTATTTATGCCACGCTACAGAATCTTCGAACGCAGATTTGTGGGGATGAATATATTGGTCTCGAAATATTGTGCAGAAAAAAATGAAAAAAATATTTTCATTATTCCGCAAATTTAATAAATTAGTTTAATAGCATAAATTTCAGTTATTCAAGAAGGAGCAGAAAATTCGATGAAATCTCGAGATAAAATCACCTATCTTGACAATGGAGCTACCACTTTCCCTAAACCGCCGGAGGTAATCAAGGCGTATGCTGATTTCTGCAAAAATATCGGAGCGAGTCCCGGTCGTGGTAGTTATGAACCGGCAGAAATTACCGAGCAAAAAATAAATCATACCAGAGAATATATTTCAAAATTGATAGGAGCAGACGACCCACAGCGAATTGTGTTCACCAAAAATGCTACCGAAGCACTGAATATGGCTATTTTCGGCATATTGCAAAAGGGAGATAAAGTGGTCACAACCAGAATGGAACATAACTCCGTCATTCGACCACTGCTGGAGTTGGAACGGTCGGGTATTATCGAAGTATTCTGGGCTAATGTTACCGACAATGGAAGACTCGATATCGAGCATTTACTGGAACTTATGGAAATTCCAGATGTCAAATTGGTAGTCACCACCGGTATCGCAAATTCCACCGGAGTGATACTTCCATTCTGGCAAATCGGAGAATATTGCAGAGAAAATGATATAATATATCTTGTGGATGGCGCACAACTATGCGGAGTGTATCCAGTAAATGTGCTGGAGGATAATATCGATATGCTGGCATTTACCGGACACAAGGGAATGTATGGAGTTCCCGGCACCGGCGGTCTTTATGTTGGTAAGAAGGTAGAAAAAATGCTTAAACCATTATTGTGGGGCGGGACTGGCGGTCAGGGAGATTTGCCCTCGATGCCCGATGTGTTGCCCACTAAATTCGAGGCGGGAACACCCAATTCCCCAGGTATTATCGCACTCGGTGAGGGCGTTCAATGGGTCATCAGAAAATCTGTCGAGGCGATTCATCAGCATAAACAGAATATATTGTCGATAATGCTGGAACTTCTCCGGGATGAAAAAAACATAAAACTTTTCGGTCCCAAAGATGATATGGACCGCACCGCTATTGTCCCAGTTGTCATTCCCGGTAGTAATCCGAAGGATATCGCAAAATCGATGTGGAATAGATATAACATAGCGGTTCGAGCTGGTTGTCATTGTGCACCTCACATCCACTTCGACCTCGGCGAACCCCAGGGAACTGTGCGATTCTCTTTCGGCACTATGAACACTGTCGAGGATGCTGAATACGCTGCGGAAGCTATTATCGATATTGCCAATGAATTGAAAAAATAAATTTCTCGAGAATATGTAAATTTATAATATATTCAATAAATAGAACTATGAGTAATTATGCGACTAATGAAAATATAGACGAACGAGCCAAGCAGTGGCTGAAGGAAATAGAACCATTCAATCAGCATCGGATGGAACTGAATACTGGAAAATGCGCGCTGCTGGTGATAGATATGCAGAATTTCTTTCTTGACCCAAATTCCCCCACTTTTACCTGTGGAGGATTGGTGATTATTCCAAATGTCGAACGACTTATCCAATCGTTCCGTAAGGCAAACAGACCGGTAATATTCACTCGACATATACATCATCCCGACAAAATCGATGTCGGAATTATGGGATGGTGGTGGGAGGGAATGTGTGTGGAGGGCACTCCAGAAAGCGAAATCCATCACAAAATCGCTCCACTGCCTAATGAAAAGCAAATTCTCAAACATCGCTATTCCGCATTTTATAACACAGATTTGGAAACCATACTTCGGTGTATGAATATAGAAGATATAGTAATTTCTGGCATTATGACCAATATGTGTTGTGAATCTACCGCCCGAGATGCGTTCTATCGAGATTATCGAGTGTTTTTCCTCGCCGATGCCACCGGTTCGATAAATGAGAAAATGCATCTGGCGAGTTTGCTAAATCTCGCTTTCGGATTTGCATATATAACCACTACCGATGATATATTAGCACAATTTTAGGCTTTGCCCTCCACTATTTTGGAATGGGAATATTATCTCGAATAAAGCTATATCCTAACATAATGGTAAGTTTTAGACTAACAACTTCTTGACTATACCTGTAACTATCGCTTTCTTAATATTATGAAAATAATGGATAAATATATAATCCGTGAGTTGATTCCGCCGTTTTTTGGTGCGCTTTCTGTGATTATGTTCGTGCTGGTGTTGGATTTTCTACTGGATATTCTCAATCTGATAATCGCTAAGGGAGTAGAGGTATTTATCGTGGGAAAATTGTTTGTGTATAACCTCGCCTGGATTTTGACATTATCCGTCCCAATGGCTTCACTGATGACATCATTGATGACATACGGTAGATTGTCCGAAGATAGAGAAACTACTGCGTTGAAAGCGCTGGGAATCCCATTCTGGCGATTGGTAGTCCCAGGCGCAGTGCTGATGTCCATATTATCGATTGGAATGATAATTTTTGGAGACAAGGTAGTGCCCGAGGCTAATTATATGGCGAAAAAATTGATTTATCAAATCCATCGAGTGAAACCGATGGCAGCTCTAAAAGAGAGAATATTTATCGAGGACTTCCCTAATATAGTGCTTTACATAGACCGTTTGGATGAAGATGCTGAAAAAATTTATGGAGTTACGATATACGAAAAGCAAAAGGGAGAAAAACCTCGAACAATAATAGCGCCAGAGGGTGAGGTTCATTACGACCAACAGGCAGATGCAGTAAATTTTATACTCTATAATGGGACAATTCACGATATCGACCCGCAAGACCCTACAAAATATACTCTCGCAGAATTCAATAAACAAGTGATACAAATAAACGATTTAGGAACTCGACTCGATGAAACTCACGGAAAACGACGAGGAGATAGAGAATTATCAATTAAGATGATAAAAGATAAAATTATCCAGCAGAAAAAAATAATTTCTGATTCACGCCAGAGTATTCGTGAGACAGTGTCCGATGCGATAGATTCACTGTTTCAGACTCGTGATTATGGTGCGCGACCACATAGCTCACCGATAAGGCGCGCACTGATTCTGTCTCGAAGGCAATATATGACCATCAGGAGAATGAAATTTCGAATAGAAAGCGCAGACCATAGAATACGAATGTTATCGGTAGAATATCATAAAAAGTTCGCATTGCCATTGGCTTGTTTGCTATTTCTTTTAGTTGGAGCACCAGTCGGTGTATGGGCGAAAAAAGGTGGATTGGGTGTAGCAGTCGGACTATCCTTCGGTTTCTTCCTGATATATTGGGCTTTCCTCATTGGCGGTGAAGAACTCGCAGACAGAGGTGTAATATCTCCCATTATCGGAATGTGGAGTGGAAATATTGTCCTGCTAATAATCTTTTTCATTATGTTGTATAGAGTGACTTTCGAAGCTAGATTTTCAGGGTTCGGTTGGATTGCAAAAATCACTAAAAAAATCTGGCAAAAAAGTGGAAACAAAATTGACAATTCATCCCATTAGAAAATATCTGTATCGTATTATTATTTTTATCTCGTATTATTATTTTTATCTCCAGCGTTTACTGGCAAGGACAATTTTCACCGGCAATCCCCATATCGCAATAGATTTCTCATCCTCGATGGCGAATCCATTGTCCCGAATTAAATCACTAACTGGAATAGAATGGCAGTCGATATATCCAGGAAATTTCCTATGTGCCCATTCATATAATTTAATGATAATATTTTCCCGAGCGTGTTTCTCCAGTGAAATCACGCAAATCCTGCCATCATTGCGCAGGATTCTACCGCACTCATCGAGCACCGCAGAAATCACAAGCATAGCGAATAATTCGAGAGTAAAGCACATAATAATTCCATCGAAAATATTAGAAGGAAATGGAATAAATTCTGCATCGCCGCAAATTATGTGCACTGGGATGGAAAGCTTTTCTTTTCTAATTCGTTCCATCGCAATCTGGCACATCTTATCTGAAATATCGATTCCATATATATTCCCAGATTTATTCGAGGATTTAGCCAGTTGAACTAATAGATGCCCAGTCCCAAAACCGATTTCCAATATCTGTTCGCCATCCTTTACATTCAGCATCTCCAGACCGATTCTACGCCCTTTTTGCTCACCCCAATTAGCAAAAAAATCATACCATTTACTAATTTTGTTATATCGACGCCGAATATCTTTTTTAGAATTTGTAAAAGAGTCTATATTACTCCCTGTTGCCATTTGTATTGCTTCGGTTGATTTTGTTTGATTATTTCCCTTTTTTTATTATAATTCAAAAAACACGGAGGGACAAATGGAACTATGGGATTATGCAAGACTTTCTGAGGATGAGCTGATACTTCGTATAAATAAAGCGCGTGCCGAACGAAATGCTGTAATATTGGCTCATAATTACCAAAGACTCCAGATTCAAGACATAGCAGATTTTCTGGGCGATTCTCTTCAACTGGCAAAAAAAGCCACTCGAGTGGATGCCGATGTGATAGTATTCTGTGGAGTGATGTTTATGGCGGAGGTCGCCGCTATACTGAATCCAGATAAGACCGTCTTGATACCAGAAATTCAGGCAGGATGTCCGCTTGCCGCGGGCGCCACCGCCGAAGATATTATCCAGCTTAAACGAAAATATCCCGATTTTGTGGTAGTAACTTATGTAAATTCCACTGCTGAAACCAAAGCAGTTTCAGATATTACCTGCACTAGTTCGAATTCTGTGGAAGTAATAAATTCATTCCCGCCCCATAGGGGAATAATATTTGTGCCAGATAAAAATTTGTGTCGATATGCGAAATTGCAGTCGGGACGAGATAATATTATCTGCTGGGATAGCAATTGTTATGTGCACGATAGATTGACCATACAAGATTTAAAACAGGCGAAATCTAAATATCCTGATGCTACTATAATAGTCCATCCGGAATGTCCACCCGATGTCCAGGATGCCGCAGATTTTATATTCTCCACCGGCGGGATGTATAAATATGCAAAGGAACATCAGGATGAAACTATCGTGCTGGGCACAGAAATTGGATTGATAGAACGAATCCGTAATGAATTTCCTAAAGTGAAAGTCTATCCGATGTCGGAGAAGGCTATATGTTCTAATATGAAATTGATTACACTCCCTAAAGTTGCGCGCTCATTGGAACAGAATATGTATAAAGTCGAGGTTCCTGAAAATGTGGCACAAAGAGCAAAAATGGCTATCGAACAGATGTTGGAAGTGAAGTGAAAAACTTTATCGATGTCAGCGACAGAATATTATCAAACATAAAAATTAAGGAGCACAATGGAAAATTCAAATCAGAATTCGAATGTCCGAAAGGAACTCACCGGTGGACTGGTTACATTTATGACTATGGCATATATAATTTTTGTTCAGCCTGCTGTATTGTCCGCAGCGGGTATGGATTTTGGTGCGGTTACTTTTGCCACTTGTATATCCGCCGCACTTGCCACCGCTATTATGGGAATTTATGCAAATTTGCCCGTAGCTCAAGCTCCCGGTATGGGAGAAAATTTCTTCTTCACTTATACGGTAGTTTTGACTATGGGATTGGCATGGCAACAGGCACTGGGAGCAGTATTCATCGCAGGAGTGGTTTTTCTAATACTGTCCATTTTCAAAGTTAGAAAATATATCGTGGATGCTATTCCCGACTCGATGAAACACGCAGTAGCAGGTGGAATCGGTATATTTATCGCATTTATCGGTTTGGTTCATAGCGGAATAGTAGTGAAAAATCCATCCGCATTGGTTCAGGTAGGAGATTTTCATGCACCACATACTTTGTTGGCATTGTTCGGACTGGTTTTGATTATAATATTGATGATGCGAAAAGTTCCCGGTGCGATACTGTGGGGAATAATCGGCACCGCTGTGGTTGGATTAGTTGTGGGATTGGTAAAATACGAGGGGATACTTTCGGCGCCACCATCGCCAGCACCCACTTTTTTCAAGATGAGCTTTAAAAACTTGTTCTCTGCACAATTCTTAACAGTGATATTCATATTTTTATATATGGATTTATTCGACACAGTGGGGACATTATTGGCAGTCGCCGATGCCGGCAATTTACTCACTCCCAAAGGCGAAATCCCCGGTGGAAATCGAGCATTAATCTCCGATGCAATAGGAACAGTGGTGGGAGCAATTTTTGGAACATCCACAGTCACCAGTTTTATCGAATCTACCGCTGGAATTACCGCTGGAGCAAGAAAAGGACTATCATCCATATTTATAGCAATTTTGTTTCTGCTATCATTATTTTTCTATCCGTTGATAAAAATGGTAGGCGCTGGTGTCTCGACCGGTCAGGATGGAACCACATTCTATCCGATTACCGCATCCGCATTGATTGTAGTCGGTGCATTGATGACAAAAACACTCAGCCGAATCGAATGGAAAACCACCTGGAAAGCGATTCCCGCATTTCTGACCATAATAGGAATTCCATTGACATATTCTATCGCCGATGGATTCGCTCTGGGCTTCGTGGCTTATCCTATATGTGCTACAGCCGCTGGAAAAGCAAAACAAATCAATCCAGCGATATGGGTTATCGCTATACTGTTCGTAATCAGATATGCTTTCTTCTGATTCGAGCAAAATAACCAGAAAATATTTTAACATATATAATCTCGCTAAATTA
>QNEG01000021.1 GCA_003645115.1 bacterium
GGAATAATATGTCCGCCAGTTCCACCACCTGCGATTAGGTAATTCATTTTTCACCTACCAATTCCAATTTTTGTCTATTTACCGGACTTTTAACCACAGAGGATATATTTAATAAAACTCCCGCCATAAACATATGAACCACCAACTGAGAACCACCATAACTTATAAAAGGTAAAGGTATCCCCGTGGTGGGAATTAATCTTGTTACTACACCTAAATTTATCAATGCAAAGAACACAAAAGTTGCGGTTATACCAAATGCCAGATATGCGCCGAATCTATCGGGGGCACGAAAAACAATTCTAATACCTCTCCATGCGATATATGCAAATAGGAGAACTACAATCATAGTTCCCACAAGACCGAGTTCTTCACCGATTACTGCGAAAATGAAATCGGTATGAGATTCTGGGAGATAGAATATCTTTTGTTTGCCCTGCCCTAAACCGAGTCCTAATAATCCGCCACTACCGAGAGCTATCATCGATTGCATAGCTTGATAGCCATCGCCCAATGGGTCGCTGTCCATAAAGAATGATTTCAAACGCAAGAAAGCGTGCTCCGATGAAATCATCAATAGAGATAGTGAAACAGCGACTGGAGTTCCCAGATAAGTGAACAATTTAATGGGAATTCCCGCTACCAACAACATCGATGCAGTAACCATCAACAATCCCATAACCATACCGAAATTGGGCTGAAGTAATATTGCTGTTATTAAAATAGCTGGCGGTATAATAATTGGCAGGATACCGGATTTCAAATCGGATAATATTTGTTGTCTTTTGGAGCATTCTTCTGCCAGAAATATCACCAGAGCGAATTTTGCCAGTTCGGCGGGTTGAAGTGTGCTGGAACCAAAAATTTTCACCCATCGCTGAGCACCTTTAATGGATTCTATTCCGGCTACCTGTGGTATCAGTGGAAGAAATAACAGTCCACCGATTGCGATTATTCCCCAGAATGCGTATTTCTGCCAGAAATGATAATCGATTTTTATACCCAGATATAATGCACCGAATCCGATTATCACTCGTATAATCTGCCTTTTTAGGAAAAATAGTGGGTCGCCAAATTTTCGTGCACTGGTGGTAGAGGAAGCACTATATACCATCACCGTGCCAATCAATACCACTATTACTATCGCCCAGAATAGATTTTTATCATATTTATGCATAATCTTATTTCCTAAATGGTTGACTGATTTTCTTTTTACTTATTATCATTTTTACTAATTTCTTGAAATAATTTCCTCGCTGTTCAAAATTACTAAATGAATCAAAACTAGCACATCCTGGAGAAAGCATTAGCACATCTCCTGGTCGAGCTAATGACACTGCGCGCTGGACAGCTTTATCGAAATCCGGGATTACCGCACAATGAGTTAGGTTTTTCGCCAGTTGTTCTGCCATTTTATTTCCGGTCTGGCCGGTGAATACTGCGGATTTCACTTTCTGCTGGAAAATTTCGCGCACCGAATGGAAATCATTTCCTTTATCATAGCCGCCGGCGATAAGAATTATGGGGCGCTCGAATGACAATAATGCAAATTTCAATGAATCGGGATTGGTAGATTTAGAATCATTTACAAATGTAATACCATTATGTTGCAAAAATCGTTCCAATCGATGCTCTATTCCCTCAAAATTTTCCAATGTAGTAGCGATAGAATCCGGCTGGATATCTAATGGAATGGTGCTGGCAACGGCTGCCAATGCATTAGCAAGATTATGGGGTCCGGGAATTCCCAATTTTTTCGGCGATAATATTTCTTCTTGGTCGCGATAAATCATACTATTTTTTACAAATGCTCCCGGATGTTTTTCAGATACTATGGAAAACCAAATTGGTTGCGAATTGATTTGATTGCTTAACGAGGCTACCTCCGGCTGGTCTGCGAAAAGCACCGCATAATCTGTCTCACCCTGGTTATCGAATATGTGGAATTTTGCTTCATAATAACTTTCCACAGTGTTGTATCTATCTATATGGTCAGGCGAAAGGTTCAGCATTACTGCGATATGTGGACAGAAAGTATCCATCGCTTCCAGTTGAAAACTGGACAATTCTATCACCGAAACGCTATCCGGCGAGGTTTTTATCACATTGGCTGAATATGGATTTCCTATATTCCCAGCAAGTATGGTGCGTATTCCCGAGTCCGCCAGTATTCGAGCTATCAATGTGGCTGTGGTGCTTTTGCCATTGGAGCCGGTAACACCGATTACTTTGCCCTGTTCGTGCCGGTATGCAAATTCCACTTCGGAGATTATGGGAATATTTTTTTGCCCAGCAGATTGTAATATTTGAATATCTAATGGGACACCTGGACTGACCACTATTATATCCGCATCTAATATTCTTTCTGAGTGTCCGCCGAGTTCGCATCGAATATTAGCTTCTCGCAATTTTTGTGCTCGTTGACGTAATTGCGGTGTATCATCGACATCGGATACGAATACATCGAATCCATCTGACAGCGCCAGATAAGCCACTGCTTCTCCACTTCTCGCTAATCCTATTATAGATACTTTTCTCATATTTAAATCCTCTTATCTAACTTTGAATGAAACCAAACCCAGCAATGCGAAAATTATTCCCAGAATCCAGAATCTTGTCACTATTTTGGATTCGTGGAGACCGCTCAATTCGAAATGGTGATGTAATGGTGCCATCCGGAATATTCTCTTTCCATTGGTCATCTTGAAATATGTCACTTGAGCGATAACCGATACAGTTTCCATAACGAATACTCCCCCTGCAATAAGTAGCATAAGTTCTTTTTTGAGCATAATTGAAATTACCGCTAATGATGCTCCCATAGATAATGCACCTGTATCGCCCATAAATACTTCTGCCGGATAAGAATTAAACCATAGGAATCCGAGTATTGCTCCCGCCATAGACGAACAAAAAATGGATAATTCCTCACTGCCGGGGAGATAAGTAATATTCAAATAGCTGGTAAAATCATATCTTCCAGAGACATAAGCAACCACAGTAAATGTAACCGCCAAGATACCAATCAATCCTGCTGCCAATCCATCCAGTCCATCGGAAAGATTTACTGCATTCGATGTTCCCACCACTACTAAAGTGGAAAACAGTATGTATCCGAACCCCATCTGAAGATATATGTCCTTTATGAATGGCAATTCTGTTGCACTTCGAAGTTCTGTCAATGGCGGATTTATATAAATCATCAAGCTGACTATTATCCCCAGTGCGATTTGTCCATAGATTTTGTATTTTGCCAGCAACCCTTTGGGCTTTCTCTTGATATCCTTGAGATAATCATCCAGTAATCCCATACCGCCTGTCAAAATCAAAGTTACTATGGCGAGAATAACATAGGGACTACCTACTCTCGCCCATAATAATGTTCCCATCAAGATGCCTAAAATTATTGCGATTCCCCCCATAGTTGGCGTTCCCCTTTTGGCAAGATGTCTTTCCGGGACATCCTCACGAATCTGGCTCTCATAATGATGTTTTCGTAAGAATTTTATCAAATTTTTGCACACCAACCAGGAAAATACGAAACCGGTGGTGGCGCCCATCACCATCCTGAATGTGATATACCGAAATAGATTAAATAGTATAAAGTTTTCCCAAAATGGTTGTAAAATGTAATACAGCATTATTTCTCCTGTATATGTTTTGAAAATGGTGGAGAAAATCTCAATTCATTATCATCGACAGATAAAATTCCTGTTTTCGCCGAACGATACAATGCTGGCAAAATTGGTTTCCAGTAAAATCTTTGATGAAAGAATCTGGTATCGATTTCCGACTGCACTTTGCGCATAATTATATTTATCGCCATTCCCTGAGCGAAAATATTCGCTAATTGCACCAAGACCAATAGCATTATCATTATTTTTGTTCTGAAAGCCATTTTTTCAACTCCTGAACGAATCTAATCATTTCCATACCGTGAGAACCTTTGATAAGTATTGTATCTCCGGTATTTATTTTTTCTTTCAAAAAATCCATTGCGTCATCAAAAATCTGAGTTGCCAGAAATTGTTTTTCATATCCTTTATTTTGTGCGGTTTGTGCTGCCAGCATCATCGATGGTCCGAAAAATATCGCACCATCGAATCCAAATTCTACTATCCATTCTCCCGCTTCTCGATGATATTTCTCCGTATATTCACCTAATTCCAACATATCGCCGATTACCACCAGTTTCCTTTTTGAATAAATCATATCCAATGTTTTAAATGCTTCATACAATGCAATCGGGCTGGAATTATAGCTATCATCGATTATATTTACTCCCGCTATTTGCACAAGCTCCATCCGATGTGGTTGTGGTTTCAAGGATTCCAGTAATTCTGCGATAATCACAGGCGGAATTCCCAGATATTCTCCTACTGCGATTGCGGATAATGCAGAATAAATGGGTGCTCGACCAAGTAAATTCAATTTCACTTTCAATCCATCCACTTTGAATGAAGATTTTCCCTGTTCAAATGAAATCTCTCGCGCCCGAAAATCTGCGGGATTTTCTATTCCATAAGTTATCATAGTAGGATGTATTTTTTCTGTCTTTTCGTATAACATCGCGTTGTCTTTATTGATAAATACTGGTTCATCCTGTTTCATCTTGGACAATATTTTTAACTTTTCCTGAACTATATTTTCCATATCTTTCAAACCCTCGGTATGAACATTCGCTATTTCCGTGATAACTGCGATGTCGGGTTCGGCGATTTCCACTAATTTCTCCATCTCGCCGATTCGATTTATACCTAATTCCAGCACTGCGATTTCGGTATTCTCGGGCATTTCCAGTATGGTCAATGGCAATCCGATTAAATTATTATAATTCTTTTTAGCGCTATGTAGTCTATATCGGCTTCTCAATACGGCAGCAATCATCTGGCGAGTGCTGGTTTTTCCTACCGAACCAGTAATGCCTATCACTCGTGGATTTATAGCTTCTCGATAATTTTTGGCCAATTTTCCCAGTGCATCGAGTGTATTATTCACTATGATTTGGGGTATCGGATTATCGATTTTTCTTTCCACCACTGCCGCCGATGCACCTTTTTCATAGGCATCGGGAATGAATAGATGACCATCTCTTTCTGCTCGCAATGCAAAAAATAATTCACCCGGTTTAATGCTTCTCGAGTCCACGCTTATCCCACCGATATAGACATTTTCAGCATCGGGTTCGGTCAATTCTCCCCGTAATATCGCTGAAATATTTTTTAATGTTTCCGGTTTCATAATTCAATTTTTTTTAAATTTTCGATTGCTTCTCGAGCTACTTCGACATCATCGAAATGAATGGTGCAGTTCGCAAATATTTGATAATCTTCGTGTCCCTTTCCTGCAATTATCACCGTGTCGCCCGGTTGCGCAATTTTTATAGCTTCGAATATCGCATCTTTTCGGTCTGTAATGCGGATAAAATTATCCGATGATATTCCTTCCACTATCATATCGATTATGTCATCGGGATTTTCACTTCGCGGGTTATCCGATGTAATCACTGCGATATCAGCATATTTAGTGGCGACATTTCCCATAATTGGTCGCTTTTCGATATCTCTATCGCCGCCGGCGCCGAATACCACGATTACTTTACCAGTAGTCAACTTACGAGCAGTTGCTATTAGATTATGCAATGCCTGGGGAGTGTGAGCATAATCGACAATCACTTGAAATGGTTGTCCCATAGAAATTCTTTGGAATCTACCCTTGATTCCATCAAAATTTGCCAATCCTCGCAGGACATCCTCTGTGGAATAACCTGTGGATAATGTCGCTCCTGCTGCCGCTGTCGCATTGTAGATATTGAATTTTCCAGGTATGTTCACTCTAACTTCGAATTTTCCCCAGGGAGTAGCAAGTGAAAATGTAGAGCCACCAAAATCCATCTGTATCGATTTTGCAAAAATATCTGCACCGGGATTTTTCATAGAGTATGTTATCACATCACCGGGGCAAACAGCGACAATATCTGCGCCTGCCGGGTCATCTATATTTATCACCGCGGTGGAATTTTCCGATGCTTGGCGAAACAATTGGCATTTTGCATCGAAATAGGACTCCATAGTTTTATGATAGTCCAGATGATCCTGTGATAGATTGGTGAATACGACGGCTTTAAAATTCAATCCCCATACTCTTTTCTGGTGTATCCCGTGCGAGGATGCCTCCAGAGCGACCGAAGTAATCCCTCTATTATTCATTTCGGCGAACAATTTCCACAAAGACTCAGCGGCAGGAGTGGTAACGGGCAATTTCCCTACTTCTCCGTTTTCGAACATATATCCCAGTGTGCCGATAAGTCCGGCTTTTTCTCCGGCAGAGGTAAATATATTCCAGAGCATATATGTCACTGTGGTCTTTCCATTAGTTCCAGTCACTGCATACAGTTTTTTTGGTGGGTTTCCCAGAAATGCACTCAACAGTATTACCAGTGCCTCGGCAGTATCATCCACTTGGATAGTAGGAACATTTAACATTTGGTCAGATTTATATTTTCTATCCACTACTAATGCACCCGCTCCATTGTTAATAGCTTGAGAAATAAAACTATGTCCATCGGCTCGAACTCCTCGAACAGCCACGAATATCATATCCGGTTCGACTTTTCTGGAATCGGCAGTTACTCCACTTATTTTTTGTTCCATTAGATTACCAGAAATTTCACATTGCATTTTCTGCTTCAATTGCCTTATCAGATTTTTCAGTCCTATCGGTTTCAACCAATTCTCCTTTTAGTTTACACATCAAGATAGATACTAAATTACTATCACTTATGGTTTGCGGAGCGGGAATTTGCTCCACTACTATTCCTCTACCTTCTACTCGAACTGGTATTCCCAGTGGAGATAAAATTTCTATTGCCTTTCTCAATGTCAATCCCACTACATCGGGAATAATCACGGTATGTTTATTTTCCACTGGGATTTGGTGAAGATGAAGAATGACCACTGTTCCAGGTTCTACTGCTCTTCCCGGTTGAGGACTTTGATCTATCACCACATTACCTACACCATAAAATTTTGCATCCAGGTTTCTTGCGGACAATATTTTTCTGGCTTGGGTGGGAGTAGTTCTTTTCAGATTGGGGACAATACTCAAATCCTGTTGATTTCTGTGGTGAACATATAATTTATTAGCTTCCGGTGCCGGAAATATCCCCGAATTAATAGATTTCTCCAGGACTGTTTTCAATGTGGGAGCAGCAACCTGTCCACCGTAATGAAATCCTGCATCGGGTTCATCCACTACTATTATTCCAGCCACGAATGGTTCATCATATGGTGCGTATCCTGCGAAAGAGGCATAATATGCATCGGAACGATAGCCTTTTTCTCCAATTTTTACTTTATGACTGGTTCCGGTTTTCCCGGCGATTTTGATAATCTCAGAGTTTGCGCTTTTAGCAGTTCCATCGGTCACCACAGCTCGCAATAGATTACTCATAGTATCCACTACCCATCGAGGTATAACGCTTCGAATACGAAGTGGCTTCCTGGATAGGACTTCCTTACCATTGAATTTGTTAATACGACTAACTATGAATGGGCGCATAAGAATACCTTTATTAGCTATTGCGCTGAAAGCTGATACGATTTGTATAGGAGTAGCCGATAATTCATAGCCCATAGGTAATGTAGCCATAGTGGTTCCCCACCATTTGTTTGGCGGTCTGAGTATTCCGGGAGATTCTGCACTAAAATCTACATTGGTGGGAGTTCCAAATCCAAATTTTCTGATATATTCGTAGAATTTTATTTTATCCAAGTTTTGTGCGATTAGAACTATTCCTACATTGCTGGAATGGATTATTACTTCTCTGGCAGTGATTTTACCCAATGAGTGAACATCGGATACAGTTCTTCCGCAAATATTTATTGTGCCTCGTTTTGTATCGATTGTATCTTCACAGGAAACAACACTTTCTGCCAATGCGGCAGCGAATGTCACCAATTTGAAAATGGAGCCAGGTTCGTATGGGTCGGTTATATTTCGGTTCTTTCGCAACTCGGATGGATATTTATAGTATTCGTTGGGGTCGAAATTTGGCAACGAAGCCATCGCCAATATTTCACCTGTCTTGGGGTCCATTAAAATTCCGCTGGCAGATTTCGCATTATGCTCGACCATAGTCTTTCTCAATTCTGTTTCCAGAATGTTTTGCAATTCTATATCGATAGTTAGATAGATATCATCACCGGGGATAGGTTCACCTGTGGAATAGCATAGTAATGGATAGTTTTCTCCGAAACCATCTGTGAAAATCAATTTCTGGCTGGGTATTCCTGTTAGGAAAGAATCGTAATATAGTTCTATTCCCGCTACTCCTTTACCCTGGTTATCCACACATCCAATCAGTGTGGATGCTACCGTTCCATAGGGATAGGAGCGACTGTATATCGGTGTGAAATAAATTCCTTTTATCTCTTTTTCCTTCAGTCTATTAGCAAGTGGTGGAGAAACTTTCCGTTCCAGGTAAACGAACCTTCGGTTTATGTATGGACATATCTTATTGAGATAGAATCCTGGTGGTCTATTGAAAACTTGACAAAGAGCGCTATCTACTTTATCCAAACTCTCCAGTTGTTGAGGGTCTGCGACTATTTCATAGAAAATATTATCCGTAGCTAAAAGCTTACCGTTTCTATCGTATATCGAACCTCGTCTTGCCGGAATATCTTTCGATTTTAACTGTTGATTTATAGCTCGCTGGCGCATCTGACTGGATGAAAATACCTGTATCATAACCAGTTTCACTTGAATAGCTGCTATTGACATAATCCACAGCAATATTACTATCACGAGGCGATTTATGTTCTTTGAAGAAAGCATACATAATTATTAAAAAATTCTAGGCATTACAAACTACCCGGAGAAATGCTGTTATTTTCCCAGCGATGATAACCGGTTAGCGATGCCCATTTTTTGGTGAAATATTTTTTTATTGCAAATAAACTTTTTTCCCATCGTGAGCGACTTTTGTGCTCCACTATTTTTGGTGTAACAATAATTCTTTCGTCTGAATTTGCATATCTTAGATGGCACAATTGTTTAGCCAGAGACTCTATTCGTTCTGGTGAATAGAGTTCTGAAACCTTTCTTTCCAAATTGCAATTTTGTGCTCTTAATTCTCTAATGCGATTTTCCAGCCGAACTACATCTCTGGATAGGGAAAGTGTATATGCTCTCTGCCATACAAAGAATATAGCGAAGCTACATATAATAATCAACACAAGTGGAATTTTTAATGAAGCAAATCCACAAGACAACTTTTTCCTCCAAAATTTCATTATTCTCCTTTCTCATAATTTTTCTACTGCTCTTAGTTTAGCGGAGCGAGCTTTGGGATTTTGTGCGATTTCCTCATCATCGGGACGAACCGCTTTTTTGGTCAAAATCCTGATACTCCTCTTATGTCCACATCGGCAAACCGGCAATCCGGGGGGACAAATACAATCTTTCGACTCGGTCGCAAAATAATTTTTCACTATTCTATCCTCCCCAGAGTGATATGATATTATTACGATTCTTCCGCTGGATTTTAATATCTCAATCGAATTTTTTAGAGCATCCCGCAATTTTTGGAATTCATCGTTGACCTCGATTCTGATAGCCTGAAATACTCTCGCCAGAAAATCTGTTCGCTTTCTCGATGGAATGTCCCCTGCGCAAATTTCGGCTAACTGTGTGGTTGTTTCTATCGGCTTCATTTGTCTATAATTCACTATCTTTCGAGCAATTTTTCCAGCGCTCTTTATATCAGAATTATTTCTGAATATCTTTTTCAACATTTCCTCCGAGTAATTATTCACCACCCGATAAGCGGTTTTAGTCGCTTTCCTGTCGAAGCGCATATCCAATGGTCCATCTTTCTGGAATGAAAATCCCCGAAATTTATCTGTCACCATTTCCAATCGAATACCGAGGTCGAACAGAATTCCATCTACATAATCGATTTCGCAATCTTCTCGGATAATCCTTTCCATATCGGAATAATCACCATAAACCAGTTTTAATCTATTTCCAAAGAACTCGAGTCTCTCTCTTGCCTTTTCCAATGCTTTTTTATCTATATCGATTCCAATAACTTTCGAGCTTTTAAATTTTTCGAGTATAGCTAATGTGTGTCCACCATCACCGACAGTGGCATCTACATAGATTCCATCCTCATTTGTAATCAAAAACTCAACCACTTTTCGGGTCAGGACACTCCGATGCATTACTGTCATTCTTTTTCCGTTTTCCTCTTATTGCGGAGCTAAAAAATGCTTTTGCTCCATCTTCATAACTGCTATCTGAACTTTTCAGATGTTTTTGATATTTTTCAGGATTCCATAATTCAATCCAATCAATTATTCCCAAAATCAGGACATCATCCTTGATTTCTGCGCAATCGAGCAATGCTTGCGGAATATTGATTCTTCCCTGGTTATCTACTGGAAGGTAATGAGCCCAGGATGCAAATTCTCGATAGAAATTCAATCCTTGTTCATTTTCCAGTTCTGATGGGTCGAAATTATCTATAAATTGTTCGAACTTTTCTGTGGGGAATACCGCAATGCACCCATCGATTCCCTTACTGACCACAAACTCGGTATATCCTTTTCCCTTTCCAGCATTGCGCATTCTGGCGGGTAATGCGAGTCTTCCCTTTGCATCTAATTTATGTGTATATCTTCCAGTAAACATCACCCATTAACCTCCGGAAGGACTTTATAATAATATTGAGAAACTTCGTTTAACTACTTGTCAAACAAACCGTTATCAAATTCCCCACTTTGCACCACTTGTCCCCACACTTGTAAGGATAAGAATGGATTTCCATTTGTCAAGAAAAAATTGAAATTATTTTTGTATTTTTTAAATTCGGAAGGTCGAAATTATCAAAACGGATGCCAGAATATCGCATAAATACTACAATATAGCAGAGTCAGACCTAATGAAAAATTTTCATTAAATTTTTTCGAAAACATAGTATATCCACCGATTAATATGGCAATAATTGCGGCGACTGAAATTGAAATCATCGATTTTGCACCTGCCAAAACGGGTATAAAAATCAACGCCAGCATTTCCAATATAGCACAAATTATTTTGCCATTTTTATAGCCAAACAATGTTGGAATGGTGATGGTGCCAGTTTTCATATCCCCTGCTATGTCTTTTAAATCCTTTGCTGGAAAACCCAAAGCAACGCAAATAACCGTTGCGGCGGCGATACCAGCAGGGAATTTATCTATGTTATTGTGGACAAATGAATAACCGATTAGCAATCCGGAAAGGCTCGCCAGACCGAGGATTGCAGTAGCTAAAATTGGGAATCTTTTCAATCTCGCCGGCGGTGCAGAATATAAGTATGAAAATGATACAAATAACACTGCCGATTTAATAACCGAGCCATTTTGTGTCCCCAGTATCAATAGTCCAATCAGCAATGCGATATAGGCAATTTGTAATATTCGAGCAGATTCGAGCAAATTTGTGGTTAGTGGATTTTTCTGTCCGGATACTTCATCTCCAGCGAAATCATAATAATAGTTGATGAATACTGCAAATATCCACAGTCCGAAAAATCCTATACACAGAGATAGTATTTCAAAAAAATTAAGATAATACAGTCGAAATAGGTTGCCCTCGAGCCCTATCCAAATTCCCATTATCAGCATTCCCGCATAAAACAGGAATCGTATAGGTCGAAATCCTCGAACAATAGAAAGCAAGATTTTCCGGTCCAGAATGCGAATCCATATCCATAAAAGTATGAAAAATATAACTACCAATGTTGGAGTAGCAGTAAGATATCCAGTTCCCTGAAAAATAGTCGGCGATATTTTCAATAATAATTTCGATAAGTGATTATTAATAAATGTAATCGATGCTGGAACAAACAAGGTCAAATAAAAAAGATATCCAGCCAACAATGATTTCCATATTCTATTAGTCTTGATAAATGTATAGATTATAATCAAAAGTATAATCAGATATATTTCGATTCTCAATCCTGGGGAAAGACCCTTACGCATCGGGAAAAATGGAAGAGTTATACATAGCGAGAACATCGCCTGAATAAAATCGGTAAATGATTTAAAGTTCAGATACCCCATTGGGAAAGCCTTCCGAAGAATTATCAAATCTAATATAGGAGCAAGAAATATCGATGCTACTCCCA
>QNEG01000022.1 GCA_003645115.1 bacterium
ATGTGACCACTATGTATTTGCTCCAAAGTGTGACCAACGATTTCCGCAAGAGTTTGTTCGGTAAGATATTAAATTTACCACTGGCGTTTTTTCACAAAGTCAAGACAGGAGAATTAATTTCGCGAATTGTCAGCGATGTGCAGATGATGCAAAATTCTGTGGCAGTCACCATAGTGGATATGATAAGAGACCCATTGCAAGTGTTCGTATATTATGCGTTCCTTCTGACAATAGATTTCAAGATGACATTGATAATCACGCTGGTTGCGCCAATAATTATAGTGGTGATGTCGGTTATCGGACGCTATCTTCGAAGATACGGCACCAGAATGCAGGAGAAAATGGCAGAACTGACCTCGATAATTCAGGAAGGGATTTCCGGAATCCGTGTGGTGAAAGTATTCAATGCTATTAATTTTGAACTGGAGAAGTTCAAAAAAGTGGCGGATAAATATCTTCACAGTTTGATGAAAATGTATCGAGTGAATCGCTTATCCGGACCATTCAATGAAACAGTGGGAGCTGTTATCGCCTCTTCTCTATTATGGTATGGTGGGAATAAAGTGCTTATGGGCACCGGTCCCTCGCCAGCAGAATTTATGCAATATGTGATTACTTTGCTGTTGTTGATGGAACCGGTGAAATTATTTATGGACAAAGTAAATCGTGTCCAGCAGGGATTAGCTGCGAGCAAAAGAGTATTCACATTATTAGACCATAAACCGACGGTGCCATTACCACAGGGCGACAAGAAAATCGATAGTTTAAAGAAAAGAATTTTGTTTGATAATGTATCATTCAAGTATGAAGGGAACGATGAATTCGCATTGCGGAATTTCTCATTGGAAATACCCAAGGGAGAAGTGGTCGCACTGGTGGGACATTCTGGAGCTGGGAAATCCACTGTCGCCGACCTGCTGGCAAGATTTTACGACCCTACCGAAGGCAATATTCTGGTGGATGATACTAATCTGAAAGAAATATCGATGAATAGCTGGAAAAATATGCTGGGTATGGTAACTCAAGAGGTTATTCTGTTTAATGATACTATATTAGCCAACATCGCATATTGCGATAGTAATCCCGACCTGGAGCGTGTGGTGAATTCTGCTCGAGCTGCCAATGCACTGGATTTTATCGAGCAATTGCCACAAAAGTTCGAGACTATAATCGGCGATAGAGGGATGAAACTTTCCGGTGGAGAAAGACAACGAATAGCCATAGCTCGCGCCATATATCGCAATCCACAAGTGCTGATATTCGATGAGGCTACCAGTGCTTTGGATTCGCTGTCTGAGAAATTGGTTCAGGAGGCTATAGATAGATTGATGGCAGGCAGGACTGTCCTGGTGATAGCTCACAGACTATCCACAATTATTCATTCACATAAAATTGTGATGTTGGATAAAGGAACAAAAGTTGCGGAGGGAAAACATCGAGTCCTGCTGGAACAGTCACCTCAATATAAGGAATTGTATGAGATGCAATTTGCAATCGGGCGGAAATAATGTTTGCGAAATTTCTCGGGAAAGATAGTTAATGTTCGATTTTATATGGCGGGAAAGATTTCGGCGATTTTCGTCTCCACAATTTCCAGCGGGATGTCCTGGATTTCTTTTGTATTTATATCGCCCAATGCAAATGCCACTATTTTTTGTGGCGTAAATAGTTCCTGTGCCAGCCGATTGATTTCCTCGGCAGAAACCGCCATAATTCTTTCGGTAGTTTCTCCAGCAGAAATAGAGTGGTTCAGATATCGATAACTTTCTATCGTTCTGTTTAGATTAGTCCATAGACTTTCCGCAGAAAGCAATAGTCTTCCTCTGATGAAATTTTTGGCATTGTTCAACTCTTTTTCACTCACCATAGATTGAGCAATCTCGTTTATTTGCTTAAATATTTGGTTAGCAGTTTTATTTAGATTGGTTTGTGGAGTGCCAGCATAAACCGCCCACAGTCCAGTATTCGTATAGAATTCATAGAAAGATTGGATATTGTATGCGAGTCCCATTTCCTCTCGTATAATCTGAAACAACCTGCTGGATGAACCTCTACCCAGAATAACATCTAAAAGCACCAGAGCATATCTTCGCTCGTCGCTAAATGGAAATGTCCTTACTCCGACGAAAAAATGAATTTGCTGAGCGACTCGAGGAATAATTACAAATTTACCATCGAAATCGTTTCCATATTTTAGATTATATTTTCTTTTATTATTTTTCATCCTCGGGCAGGATAAGTATTTACTCACCAATTCCACAAATCGCAATGGCTCGACAGCGCCAGCTGCACCTATCAAGATATTTTCATCACAATAATAATTTCTCCAGTAATCTGCCAAATCGTCTCTGCTGATTTGGGCGACAGTTTTTTGAGTTCCCATAATCGGTCTGCCCAATGATGTATTCCCGAAGAGTAACATAAGGAATAGTTCCTGTGCCAGTGATTCCGGTTCATCGTTTATGTCATCTATTTCGGCAAAAATCACATTTCGTTCCATTTCCACATCTTTCGGTCTCATCATCGGTCTGGAAACTAAATCTGATAGTATTCTCACTGCCATATCTACATTTTCGCCCAACACGGTAGCATAATAACAGGTCTCTTCCTTGGATGTGTATGCATCGATTCCACCGCCGAGACTCTCTATATTTTCCACTATTTCTCGGCTGGAGAAATTCTCCGTTCCACGAAACACTATATGTTCCAAAAAATGATTTATCCCCTGTAATTTTTCAGGTTCCAAGGCGGAACCCGATAATACCCAGAATCCAGTCACCAGTGCTCGTCGATATGGTATGGGAAGCAGTATTATTCGCACTCCATCGCCTATTCGGTATTCCTCTACATTGAAATCCTTTTTGCCCATTTTTATGCTATGATTATTGGTGTGACAAATTATTTATTTTCTCTCTGCTTGAATTCACGAATAATACGAACAGTCTGGTAATACGCCTCGATAGAAGCGCCAGCGTCTGCCCAGAAACCCTCCAGTATAGAATATTTCAATTTGCCCTTATGAAGATAAGCATTATTTACATCGGTGATTTCGAGTTCTCCTCTGTCGGATGGTTCCAATCTCTTTATTATATCGAACACATCGGGGTCATACATATAAATTCCCACTACTGCATATTTGGATGGTGGTATTTTGGGTTTCTCGATTATTTCCAGTATTTCTCCATTGGAATCGAATTTTGCCACCCCATAATCGGTAGGGTCATCGACCTCTTTTAATATAATTCTGGCGCCGTCTTTTTGCTGGTCGAATTCTTCTACTGCCTCGGTAAGTTTCTCCTCGATAATATTATCGCCCAAAAATACCACTACTTTCTCGCCATCCACAAAATGCTCACACAACCCCAATGCTTCAGCAATTCCGCCTTCTTCTTCCTGATATGTATAGTTTAGATGTTTCAATCCAAATTCTCTTCCATTTCCCAGCAATCTAAGGAATTCACCGGCGTGATTTCCACCACATACAATCATAATATCATCCACACCAGCCTCTACCAGTGATTTTATAGGATAATATATCATCGGCTCGTCATATACCGGAAGCAAGTGCTTATTCGTAATTTTGGTTAGTGGATAAAGTCTGGTTCCTAATCCACCTGCAAGAATCACACCTTTCATAAATTTCTCCTTAATCCCATTTACAAACAGAATTTACCATATTATTTTTTTGCCATCTGTTTAATTTCTGCTTTTGCCCATCGTATATATTGCAATAGATTTATGTTAGCTGGGCAAATAAACGCACAACTGCCACATTCGATACAATCATTAGCGCCAAGTCTATCGGCGATATTGAATTTCCCATATTTTGCATTATGAGCGATAGAAGTTGGCAACAATCTTGCTGGGCAAATATCCACACAATTTGCGCACAGGATACAGGCAGTTTCGTCACCGATTTTGGATTGTTCTGCGGGAAAAAATAACACTCCACTGGTTCCTTTGGTGACAGATGCTTGCAGTGTCCATTGAGCAATTCCCATCATAGGTCCGCCCATAATTACTTTTCCTACTTCTGTTGTGGTTCCGACAATTTCGAGCAATCTCGAGATTGGTGTTCCAATTCTTACTAAAAAATTACCGGGATTTTCTGTGGCTAATCCTGACACGGTGACTACTCTTTCCACCAATGGTATTCCATCTATTACTGCATCGCGAATTGCCTTTGCCGTGCCCACATTTTGCACATAACATCCCACATCGAATGGCAATCCACCGCTGGGAACCTCCAATCCAGTAAGCGCATTTATCAGTTGTTTCTCTGCTCCCTGTGGGTATTTGGTTTTCAGTTCGGCAACTTCGATATCATCACCGCCGATAGTCTTTCGCATTATCTCTATTGCATCGGGCTTATTATTTTCTATTGCCATAATCAATCTTTTTGCGCCCAATGCATACTTTATCATTAGTGCGCCTTCTATGATATGCTGGGGATATTCCAGCATAAGTCTATGGTCTGCGGTAAGATATGGTTCACATTCTGCGCCGTTTAATATTACAGTATCGATTTTCTTATCCTTGGGTGGAGATAGTTTCACTTGGGTAGGAAAAGTTGCACCACCCATACCGACTATACCTGCCTCACCAGCGATTTTAGCAAATTCTTCGGGTGGCAAATTCTCCCAATCGGTATGAGGTTCTAATTCCTCGGCGGGAGTATCCTCGCCATCGTTCTCTATCACCACAGCGGGAGAATATGAACCCAGAAAATGTGGAATATCCTCGATAGATTTTACTTTTCCTGAAACGGGTGAATGAATATTCGCAGAGATAAATCCTGAAGCCTCCGCAATTTTTTGTCCCATCTTCACCTCATCGCCTTTTTTCACTATTGGATTAGCTGGTGCCCCGATATGCTGTGAAAGTGGCACATATAATACTTCAGGGGCATCTATTTTCTCGAGCGATTTATTTTCGGTAAAATGTTTATTTTCCGGGGGATGAATCCCGCCCTTAAAGGTAATTCCCATATATGCGCCTCCTTACACTGACTATTTATTTCAAGATAAAATTTCCCATTCAAAAGGCAAATGATTTTATCCGAAAATATCTGGATTCTGCTCGAATATTGCTTTCAATTTTGCGCCCAGAGTATTTTCCTTATGGTTATATAATTCTCTCTTTTTTGCTGCCTGTTTACCGATTCTTTCTCGTAGTGTAGGGTTTCGATAAAGTCGAATAATTCTTTCTGCCATCGAATCGATATCACCGGTCGGTATTAAAAAACCATCCACACCATCCTCGATTTGAAACTTCAATCCGCCGGTATTATATGCTATAGCTGGAGTTCCAGAAATCATTGCCTCGGCAAGTGTCTTACCGAAACACTCATAATACGATGGCACCAGAACCACATCGCTACTGGACATATATGAATATATAGTATTATTCTGCCGCATACCCAGTATTTTCACATTATTGTTCAGGTCGAATTCATCGATTTTTCGCAGGATAGTGTCCCGTAGTTTTCCATCGCCGATAAGGAAAAAATGTGCGTTCCCATCGGTTTTGGGAACAACCTTTCTCGCTACTTCGATAATGTCTAATACACCTTTGGATTTATCGAATCTTCCCACGAAAAGTATGTTAAATTTTTCGGGTTCTGAAAATATCGGCTCGATTTTTTGCACCTGAAAAAATTCCGGTGGATAGTATAAGCTATGGATTTCTATATCATCCGGATTTATTCCCGAATCCACCAATTGCGTATATGGTAATGGTCCATTGCACATAGTTCTAACATATTTTTTATCCCTCACTATTTGAATGGTGAATTTTTGGATGAATTTGGATATAATATTTCGGTTATGGTAAATTTCGCTGTGGAACACTAAAACCATTTTTTTTCTAAACAATTTGGCGAAAAGATATGGAATGATAGCATCCACAGGCGCGCCGACTACGGCGATTATTTTCGGTCGATATCTTATCAAGAGTAGGAATTCATATAGCTCGTATATAATTCGCAGTGACCATCGTTTAACCGACCAGCCTGAAACCGATATTGGAAATACTTTGTATATCCGATTTTCAGTTTTCTTTCTAGCTAATCTATCGCGTTTGCCAATCATCAGTGTTTTTCTTTTGCCCGCGGCAAATTCATATTGCTCGGTGTAACCATAAACAGAATCGAAGCGGTATTTTTTTTCATCGCACTCTGCGATAGGGTCACCGTATCTGATTATCGCAATCTCCACTGTCATAATTTTCTCCGAAATGTTCAAACCAAATAGTAAATTACTCCGAATTAATCGAATTACAATTATTTTATATAGAAATGGATAATAAATGGAAAATATAATTCGATAAATCAGACGAGCGGGAATGATTAGTGCCACAATAGGGACTCTAAAAAGTGGAATATTGGTTTATAATCCTTTCATCAAATTCCTTCTATGTAGTCTATTTTCGCCGTAAAGAAATAACGGACTAAACATCGCCAGTGCTATAAAATCCATAATTACAGAGATATTAGATTTTGCTTTACCGGTAGTGGTCGCTCGTATTCCCCGATATTTATTATCCAATATCATTTCTTTCGTCATATTGGTCGAGTTCATCGGGGATTTTATCCGGATTGAAAGGTGATACCGACTCGGATTTGCGAATCAGATGTCTGAGAACAATCCACAGTCCGAACACGAACGGAATCACCATAATTGCCATAGTGATTCCTATTACATTCGGGAAAATATTTTTCGACATTAGAAAGAAATTAAACAATCCGTGAGCGCCAGCAGCGAGAAGTAATCCGGTGAATGCGAGTCTTCTTGCGATAGTGGGATGGAATTTTCCTCTGCCTAATCCATAACCCCACAGTGCGGAAAACAGCAGATGTCCCAGAGTAGATAGTGGTCCTCGAATAAGTATTATTGCGGTTCCGAACTTGTTTATGTATATGAAGTTTTCCAGTGATGCAAATCCCAGTGCAGCAGCAGATGAATAAATTATCCCATCGATGGGTTCATTGAAATCTTTGGTGAAATATATTCCGAAAATAACCACTCCGAATTTTGCGAATTCCTCGATAATTCCGGCGATAAACCACGATAATGAAATCGCCTTGTATAGTGAGTCTATATTTCCCGAAATTCCCATCAATTCAGAAAAACCTGCTTCAATCAGCGCAACCGGGATTACCATAAGTATTCCGCCCACAAATATTAGGATTATTTTTCCAATCGGTTCGGGTTCAAAAATATCGCTTTTGTAAATATACCACATCCACAGGATTCCGGGTATCATCGCCACCATAAAATTAAATATGCACATTATAAACTAACCTGTGAGAATTATTTTATATATAGGATTTTAATAGCGCCAATGGAATTTGACAATTTAGCAAAATATATTCCGGAACCGATATTTTCCGGGCGCCAGATTATCCGGCTGATTCCAGATTTCACGCTTATTTCATCTATTTTGTTGCCCGTAATATCATAAAATTGCAACCAGGACTCCACCGGAACCACAATATCCAACACGCAGGCGGAATTGAACGGATTAGGATACGCACTTATAGAAATTTCTGTGGGGACAGGATGTTTTGGAGCGACATCCAGAGCAATATTTCGCCACCATACAGCATCGAAAGCGATATAATTCCCCTGTATCCCGGTGGCATCGCCGAGATATACTTTCTCCGATGATGACCCGCTGAAATTATAATTTCCCAGACTTACCCATTGGTTAAAATATGAGGCTTGGTTCACCACCATAGTATCCTCGCCATCGGAATGGAATATTCTATATCTGGCATTTGCGGTAGCGTGATTGTCTGGGATATACACCAGAACTTCATATTCGCCTGGGCGAGGCAAAATGGGATACCATTCCACATAGCAGGTATCGACAGATTCGGTGGAATATGTCCACCAGAAATGGTCATCATAACCACCGGTGCCATCGTGCCAGAATGCAGGGTCGGCGTATCGATGGAAACCGTCATCGTAATCGTCTATCAATGTATCTACATTGCCGATATAAATCCATCTAACCGCATCGGCGATTATCACATCTCCATCGGTAGCGGAACGGTCACTCAAACCCACATATCCTGAAGACCCGGAATGGAACAGGAATCTACCCAGATAATGCCATTCTGTAATTCCAGTGCTCTGAGATACGAACATAGAATCATTATATGCACCCATAATTCGAACGAATACACTATCACATCGGTTTGCAGCTGGCATCCACCACATATATACATCATAGACACCAGAATCGGGAATATATGGTGTCCAAGTAGCCCAGTCATCCACAGTATCCAGTGCATTAGCCCAAAGATAATCACTATACCAACCGGAATCGGGATAAGAACCGACATTCCAGGTTCCGCCGGTGTTGAATTCGGGGTCGCCATCATCGACTATTATCCCTGACCCCAGCGGAGAAAACCAGACCGCATCGCAACTGATATAATCTCCCGATGCACCGGTCACATCGCCGAGATATACATAATCTCCGGGTTCGCAGAAATAAGTTCCCAGCGATACCCATTCATTTGAATATGAAGCTTGGTTCACAATCACAGTGTCCACCGTGCCGGAATGATGAATCTGGTATCGAGCTTGAGCGGTAGCGTAATTGCTGGGTATATATACATAAATTTGATATTCTCCAGTTGATGACAGTATGGGTGTCCAGGTGGCGAAATTTACATCGTCGCCGGAGAGCACCGAACCTGTCCAGAATGCGTGGTTATCGTATCCACCTAACCAGGCTCGCCAATAGTTTCCCGGTCCGTTGGCAGAAAATCCAGCCGATAAATCATCCACGATAGTATCCGCTGGTGGTGGAATGTAATCACCTCGCGCATAGAAAAGATATCTAACCGTGGGTGAATAGTTTCCATTATCATAACCGGGCCAATCGTAATAAGCCATCTCGCCATTGTATTGTCCCCATGGTGAAGTATTGTAATCTCCGTAAGGGTCATTCGCTATTATGCAATGGTCGGTGAAATATCCTCGCCAGCAATTATAATGTCCCGATGAACCGAAATATAATAATGCACACATCGGGTCATTGGAATCGATTTCTCCCTGATACAAAGACCACGGCGGTGAATATGATGACCACCCTGAATATAATCCGTGTTGCTGGATTAACAGGACTAATGAATCGCCATAAGTTCCCACTCTGTCTGTAGGACTGGTGCAGAAACCGTGTGCGCCATATACTGTGGTGTCGGAATAATAATCCCCCACTTTCGGCGCTAACCCTGGATGGTCATATACATATCCGTTGTATTCGTATTCATTTGGCACATACCATCCAAAATCGTGGGTGTGAGTATATGGATATGAACAGGTAATCGGATGTGGTGGAAGTTTATCATAGCGCTGTATTGCCATCAATCCCGATGTAGGTCCGCAACTTGCAGAACCATTGAAATAGTCGGGGACATCGTATTTCTGGTGAAGATATGGCACCCATAAATCTGTCTTTGTGCCATCGTTTCCTCCCTTTCGATATGGGACCACAGGGCAATCCTGTCCATCGGCAATTTGTGTAATACCAATCAATTGGATTTTATTATCTTCACCGATAGAAATCTGTGCCCGATAAATATCGCCATCGGGAATGGATATAAACGAGATGAACTTTCCATCGGGAGAAATCGCCGGCATCGCCTCGTGCAATTCACTGGTATTGGTAATGTTATATCGCTCTGCGCCGGGAACCCAATACCAGATTTCTGATGAGTCCACTCGATACTGATGGTCGAATGTAACCTGAACAAAAATTCCGCCGGCATCGGCGCTTACAATCCTGTTGGGTTCAGTATCCCAGACAAAATTTCTACCATCGGCGAATTCATAAAATTCATTCAGTTGCAAATCCATGACCACTATTCCGTTGGAGCCGGTCAGTGCGATTTTCGAACCATCGGGATTCCACACTGGCTTATATCCCAGCGAGGGAAATATCGCCGATGATGAACCGTCCGCTATATTCACGATTACCAAATAACCATCATCATCGATATATGCAAAACGGGCATTTACAGTATCTACCGTAATCCATTGGATCGAATTTCGAACCGGGATTTGGCCTAAAATGGCGTTGCCTTTCCATATCGATACTTTATCGCCGAGCGGAATCAGTAGCGAATCGCCGAGTGGTTGCGGGACTCCCACGCTTGGATTAGCATCCAGTAATTCATAAATTCTTCCGCTAATTATATGATATATACAGGGAGTTTGTCCGGACGAGTCGATTTTTTTAAACAGGATGAACTCATTTTTCCATATGGTAGAATGTCTTCCACGGACTCGTGAGGGTTCTCCGATTGCTCGCACAGTGTCGGTTATGGAATAAATTCCTGTTCCCCGGTAATCGCTGGAGAATATCACCCCATTGTTGATTATTTGTAAATAAGCAAATCCGCTATCGGCGAATATAATACCAGCTAACAGCAGTAATAGCATATACTTACGCATTTATTTTCCCCGATATTTTGTTATTAGTTAAATTATCTAACTTTTCCAGCTCGCATACGGAAATATTTATCCAGAGTTTTTATATAATCTTCATCGGTATTAATGTGGATAGCATCTACTCCCACCGATGCGAAAATTTTTTTCTGAAATTGCAATTCCTTTTCGGTTTCCTGCCGAAATGACTCGGCGATATTTCTATCCGATGTATCCACGGGGACAATTTGTCCGGTTTCTGCATCCTCCAGCACGATAACTCCAGATTGGGCAAATTCTATTTCTGCCGGGTCAGAAATTACTATCGGTATTACATCGTGTTTCTTGGCGAGTAGTGCCAATGGTTTTTTAATATTCACATCCAAAAAGTCTGAGATAATGAAAATAATGGCGGAGCGTTTCAGTAAGCGATTGATATATTCCAGTGCATTTGCAATATCTGTAAGATTATGAGTGGGCTGGAATGCCAGCAATTCTCGTATTATTCTGAGAGTGTGAGTCTTTCCTTTTTTAGGCGGGATAAATTTTTCCACCTGATCGGTGAACATCAATAATCCGACTAAATCACTATTTTCGATTGCGGAAAATGCCAGTAGTGCGGAAATCTCCACTGCAATATCGCGTTTTAACTCATTTCTGGTGCCGAATGCAGATGACCGACTCATATCTGCGCAGATAAGCACTGTAAGCTCGCGTTCCTCCTCGAATACTTTCACATAGGCTCTATCCATTCGAGCAGTGACATTCCAATCGATAGTGCGGACATCATCGCCGGGAAGATATTCTCTGACCTCGGAAAATTCCATTCCTCGACCACGAAATACCGAATGATATTCGCCGGAAAAAATTTCCTGCACCATCTTTCGAGTGGTAATATCCAGTGTTCGGACTTTCCGCAGGATTTCCCGAATTCGTTCCTCTCGACTTTCTTTTTCTCTAATTCGTAGTAATTTCATATTCTGCTATTCGATTTATCTAAAAATATTTCATCACACCAATCAAGATACCGAATGGTCTTTCCTGTGTTAAAATGAGTGTGAAAGAATTAAAGTCTTCGTTGAACCTTGCAATCGAACCCAGTGAGATTCCTGCATAAATATCGGTATTGGGGACACCCAAGCTGTCCATATAAGCCACTGCCGAACCCGCTATTCCGATACCTAATTCACTATAGCTGGAACCATTGGCAATGTATCTGAGAGAGATTTGCGGACGAATCATAAAGCAGAAATGCCGTTGTTTATTAAAGAACATAGCGAAACCAGTTCCTGCGCCCATTTCAAAACCATCCATATCGCCGAGCAGAATGTTCGGAATGTCTATCCATAAATCTATGGCGTTGTTTTCACTCCAGCTATTGCGATAAACTATCGAATTCGGTGTGGTCATATATCCCAAAGCAATTCCTGACCTTTCCGGCACCTGCGCTATAACTGGCGAAATTATGACCCATAATAAAA
>QNEG01000023.1 GCA_003645115.1 bacterium
CCTCAAGGCAAAACATAAAAATAGATTCATTAATCTGGTAACATTATTCTCTATCGGCGGAATATTGATTGGTGTAGCCGCAATTATTGTGGTGATTTCTATTATGAATGGGCTGGAAAGTGAAATCCGAGGGAGAATTTTGGATACCACCGCTCATATCACCGTTTTTTCGTTCCGAAAGGAAAGTATGAGCAACTGGGAGGAATTGATTGCGAGTATAGAGGATTTCGAGCAGGTCAAAGGTGCATCGCCCTTTATTCAGGCTAAGGGAGCTATCGCTGGACCAAAAAGCAGTGATGGTGTCCTTATTCGAGGTATCCACCCAGAATATGAAGTCAGAACAAATAAGATAAGTGAAAGGATGTATTGGGGAGAATTTAATCTGGAGACCTCGGATACAGGTTTGCCACCGATTGTTTTGGGAAGATATCTGGCTGGCGAAATCGGCGCCGAACCCGACGATACTGTATCATTATTCATTTTGCGAGGAAACACACAATCGATGTCCACCGCAAAACCCATTGCTAAACAATTCGAAGTTGCGGGATTATTCGAGACGGGAATGTATGACTACGATGCTATCCTGTGCTATATCCCACTTCATATCGCGCAAGCGCTTTTCAATATGGATAACCAGATTACAGGAATTCAAGTTAGGATAGAAAATTTTTATGATGCCAATAAAATTGCACAAAAAATAGAAGCTAATCTTGGATTTCCATATTACACAGTCCCGTGGAGCGAGACAAATAAAAACCTTTTCTCATGGATGACTCTGGAAAAATGGGGGATGTTTCTGGTATTGGCATTGATTATAGCAGTAGCCGCATTCAATATAATTAGCACACTTATGATGGTGGTTATGGAAAAGACAGTAGATATCGGTATTCTAAAGGCATTGGGCGCAACCAAAAAATCGATTGTGCGGATTTTTCTCCTGCAAGGAGTGATAGTAGGTTCATTGGGAACTATTTTTGGAGCTTCACTGGGAATGCTTCTGGTATGGATTCAACAGCACTATAAAATTATTTCGCTTCCACCAGATATTTATTCGATTAGTTCTCTGCCTATGCAATTGCGGTTCTGGGATTTGATAGCGGTGGTCGCTCTGGCATTGATATTATCTATACTCTCATCAATTTATCCGGCTATGAGAGCATCGAGATTATCGCCGGTGGATGCGATACGATATGGATAATAAGCTAACTAAACTGTAGGCAAAATTATGAAGTGTGAAATATTGATAATCGGCGGGTCGATATCCGGACTCGCCACTGCATTCGAACTGACTCGAAAAGGTTGTGCGCCCATAATTATCGACCGAAAGAATGAAATCGGTAATCCTGTTCAATGTGCCGAATATGTTCCCGCATTGTTTTCCACTAACACCGATACTTTTACTTCAGCCATAGCCAATCGAGTAGATGGGCTGGAAACACACATTATCGATTACAAAAATAATATCGATAAGGATTTTATGAAACAAAATGGCTATATATTGGATAGGGATAGATGGGAAAAAACTCTCGCTATGGAAATATTGAAAAACGGTGGCAGACTATTTCTCAGCGAACCGATGGTAAATATGGAATTCGGAACGGATACAATCACGGTGGAGACACGAAAGCGGATATTTTCCTGCCGAATAGTGGTAGGCGCCGATGGTCCGCAATCATTAACCGCTATGTTCGCCAGAATGCATACTCAAAAGCTTATGCCAGCAATCCAATGGTTATTACCTACAAAGTATGAAATAGATAGAAATTATGTATTATTCAAACCGGAAATAGTGGCAGGATATGGATGGCTATTCCCTAAAGGAGATATGGCAAATGTAGGATTAGCTGGATGGGGAGTGAGTCGAAAGAAATTAAAAAATGTAATAGATTATTTTGCCGATTTTATTTTTCCGACTCCAATTGCCATAACCGGCGGGTTGATACCCGTCTATGGTGTTCGTGAGAAAATCGTGAATAATACTGGAAAATCGGGTGTTATATTAGTTGGTGATGCTGCTGGTTTCACCGACCCCATTACAGGTGCGGGTATTGTATCCGCATTCGAGACCGGGACACTCGCTGCGGAAGTTATCTCAGAATTTTTGGAGGGAAAAATAGATACTTTAGATGTATATAGTCAGCGGACAAAATTTTTGCGTTCGGCACTGGAACGCTCACGAAAAAAAAGGATAAATATGGAAAACAATTGGAACAATGAAGCAGAATTCACGCAGATTATCAGAAAGAATTGGATTCATTCCTGATGAATTGGCAGACCGGATATCCAATTGCGGAGAAATTTCCTGGCAGAATTTTGGCAAACGGATAGTATTCTATCTTCCCGGGATGTTCACATTATATGGGAATACGGGAAAATATCCCGCTGTATCGGTAACCGGAAGTCATTGCGAACTGCAATGTAAACATTGCCGAGGAAAATTACTTCAACCGATGCTATCTGCAAAAACTCCACAGGAATTGTCAGAATTGGCGAAGAAATTAAAAGCACAGGGAGTGTATGGAATATTGCTATCCGGTGGTTCCACAAAAGCCGGCGAAGTTCCATTGGAACCGTTGCTACCTGTTGTTCCCCAGTTGAAGAAGATGGGATTGTTTGTCAGTGCTCACACTGGTTTTGCTACCAAGCAAATGGCTGAAAGACTGGCACAATCCGGCATAGACCAGGTATTGATAGATGTGGTCGGCGATGACCGCACTATGCGAGAAATATTGAATTTGTCCCAAGGTGTAAAATTAGTTCATCGCTCACTGGACGCCCTGTTTTCTGCAGGCTTGAAAGTTATTCCACATATAATAATCGGTCTCAGAAATAAAATTTCGGGAGAATATAATTCACTAAACATATTGAGTAATTATCCAGTGGAACTTCTGGTATATGTGGTATCGATGCCCGCTGTGGCGATGAAAAATCACCATCCCATTCCTATTAGTGATGTAATACAGGTAATCACTACTGGACGGGAGAAATTTCCCCGAGTCGAACAAGCGTTGGGGTGTGCGAGACCTCGAGGCGAATATCGCTATCATCTGGAAAAATGGGCGATTCGTGCTGGAATAAATCGAATGGCACTGTGGTCAGAAAACTCTGTGGAGCAAGCAAAAAAACTGGGACTGGAAATCTCGTATAATTGGACCTGTTGTTCGGTGGATTAGAAACCACAGATATACGCAGAGATATACACAGAATTATTTGTTTCTGGCTTGTTTTTTTTTTATTTTAATTTGAATGAATAATGCGATATGAACATAGAGAGAAAAGAAATTGCTAATTGCATATCGGGATGTCCACTGGGAATAGACATCCCCAATTTTATCGGTGATTTAATCGATGACGATTATCCGAGTGCGCTAAATACTATCTGGGAAAGGAATCCATTTCCTGGAATTACCGGGCGAATTTGCACCGCTCCCTGCGAATATAAATGTATCCGAAACCAGCTCGACCAGCCAGTAGCGATAAAACAATTGGAGCGATATATATCGGACAGGGAATTCGAAAAACTCGATACTCCCCCCTGGGATTTGAAAAAACAAGACAATAAATCTGTCTCGATTGGAATAATCGGTGCCGGTCCTGCGGGGATACTATGCGCACACGATTTACTTCGAATGGGATACCGTGTTTCCATATACGATTCATTGCCAAAACCCGGTGGATTACTCGCATTTGCCATACCGAGTTTCCACTTGCCCAGAGATATCTTATTTGCCGAAATCCAAATGGTGGAAAAATTGGGAGCAAAATTCATACTAAATTGCACCGTGGGGAAAGATATTTCACTGACAGAATTGCGAAAGAGACACCAAGCAGTGTTAATCGCTATCGGCGCACATAAAACAAGACACTCTCATATTCCGGGGAAGAATCTGGTCGGCGTATTCAATCATCTGGATTTTCTTAAGGCATTCCATTTGAATAAATTACAATTTCCCATCAGAAAATCCACCAAGGCGATAGTAATTGGGGGAGAAACTTGTGATTCATTTTTCGTTGCGCGAGTATTGAAGCGATTGGGTGCCGAGGTTCATATATTATTTAAAAAACCAAAAGACCAATATGATGATGCCCAAATAAAACCCGCTTATGACGAACAAGTATTTGTGAGATTTTCTATCCTGCCGACTTCGATTCTTGGAGTGAAGGGAAAAATTTGTGGGATACGTTGTGTCAAAGTGGAGTATGATAATGAAAAAAAACCGAAATATTCTCATCCGATACCGATACAGGATTCAGAATTCGAGGAGGATTGCGATTTGCTATGCCTTGCAGAAACTCGCTACCCAGATATAGATTCGCTGGGAAAAGCTGCACAATATTTGAAAACTACTCCCCAAAATACATTACAGGTGGATAAAGACTCTGCTAACACCAATATATATGGAGTTTTCGCTGCTGGCGAGGTGGTTTCCGGTCCTGCTGATGTTATCACATCTATGGCACAGGGACGAAAATCTGCGATGTCTATTCATAATTTTATTAACGAAATTAAACCGGAACAAGTATCGAATATTGAATCACATTCTATTACTCTCCACGATTTGACTGATAACATCGAAGGAATCTATCATATCCCGAGAAACCAGGAGAAGTTATTACCCGCCGATGAGAGAAAGAACAATTTTAGCGAAGTGGTAATCGGTTTCGATGAAACTAAAGCAAGGAATGAGGCTGAGCGATGTGTTTGTTTTCGATTAAATTTACGAAAAAAGGAGGAATGGTGATAAATCTCCGCAAATACTTAAGTTGGATAATAATATTTTCGTCGATTTTTTTGTCTGTGTATGCTGAAATTTCCGTATCTCCTCGAAAAATAGATATAGAGCAGTTCGAAATCGACTATTCGGAGACGCCGTTCGTTCCTGTGGTTCTTTTCGATAGCGGTTCCAGTGAAGTGGATGATTATTATGCACCAGTCATGAAAGAACTCGCCGATAGATTGTCAGAAAATGGCGATGCAATACTGGAAATTCGCGGATACTATCATCCACAGGGTGATGGTGTATCGGGAAGTGTGCGATTGGCAAAACAGCGTGCAGAATCGGTTCGAGCAAAATTAGTTGAATTTAACTCCGCTATACAAAAACGAATAATAGTAGAACATACTCCAGTTCCCACTCGGTGTATTCGGGGAGATATCGGTTCTATGAATCCAAAAATCCAACAGGAAAATCGGCGAGTAGAAATTTCGGTTAGGACAAAAGAAGAGTTCAAGCTAATTTTCGAGAATAACACTCCAGATGAAATAATTACACAATTGAAGGAGACTGGGAAATTGTATTTGCTGGAAAGGTTGCTCGACGATAACCCATTATTCTTTGCGCTTATTATATTCCCAAATTCCGAGCAGGATTTGCATAATTTAGTCGAAATCAGGAATGAATTGCGCGATAAATTAAAAAACCAGATATCCAGAAAGCGAATATTTATAGGATTAAAAGAGAGTGTCCATCGAGATAATGTAGAAATATCGGTTTGTCCGAAATGGGTAATTCACAAATCCATCTTTCAAAATAAAATAACCGGTAAAATCGATAAGAATATAGTCAAAATTTCGGCGGATGATGAAACAGGAATTCGGGTATTTCGCCAGGATGGATATCCTATCGCCGATGTAGTTTCACACTGGCAATTATCTCCGATTCCCGAACCGACCAGAGAATACTATGTATCCGGAATTATCCCAAATTCCTCACCAGGGACAATTCGTAGATGGAGCAAGGGTATAAAATTTGGTTATGGAATGAAACCGAAATCATTATCGGCAAAAATGATACTGTCCAATTACACAATCGACCAACTAACTCTCTCGGATACACCTGATTCTTATGCCAACCGGGATATGATTGCAAACTATATCGGGTCATTGGCAACCCACAATAAAAAGAGAACAATCCGGATAACTATTGCGGGTTATACCGACCACACCGGCGATGAGAAAAAAAATATCCAGATGAGTGAATTTTGGGCGAAAAAGGAATTCGATTATATAAAACGACTAATTCCGCTATATCTAAATTCGAAAACAGAATGGGAAGAACAAAATGGAATAACAAAATATGGAAACCTCGAATTCACAGTGCTCGGTAAAGGAACTGCTGATGAGAATCACAGTATCAGCGAGGAAACCGGATATGGCAGAATTCAAAAAAGAAGAGTTGAATTACAAATCGAAATAAAGTAAATTTATATTATTATGAGTATAATAAAAAACATATTATTGATAACAATGATAGCGAGCAATATTTTTGCTCTCGGACAGGCAAAACAACCTATGGAAAATAGAATAATCGAGATAAGATTTTCCGCCACCAGATGTTATGGGTTCTGCCCGGCTTATGAAGTAATATTCACAGTCCATAATACCGCTAAATTAGTATGGGAACCGTTCCATCGGAACAAAATAATAAAGCGCGATTCTATGTTTACACATATCGCCGGTGAAAATGTTCCTTCCAGCGCGCTCGAATCCGATTCATTATTAGTATTCGATGCGATTATTTCCGATGAACAATTCGATTCATTGACCGAAACATTTATCCACAATCATTTTTGGGATATGGAGGATTATCGGGAAAGAATTACAGATTTGCCCACATACTATTTCACTGTGCTAACGGATACCAGCGAAAAAACTATCTCTATGTATGGACTCGAACCACCTCAAGAAATGATGAACTTAAAAAAGTATATAGAAAATCTGATAATGAAAATTCGATGGGAATTTAGCGGAGAAATCGAGAGGAAATAAAACATACCATTTCAAAGTTGTTGTTTCATCAATTCAGCCTTCACTAACCACAGATGCTTTCTTATAGAAAGAACTCAATTCTAATGGATTAAGTTTCCACCGGATATCGAGAAGAATTTATATGAACATCCCCGCTTTTATTCCTGCTTCCCGCCATTATCACTTGACAAAATTTGTGCAAAATCCTAAATTCATTGAGATATATGGAGGGCTAGTCTAATTGGTAAGGCAGCGGACTTGAAATCTAAAACTGACGATTCCGACGAATTCGTTAATCCATCGTAAATTACGAAAAATCACTTGTGGAATAAGCCTTTACAACTATTCCATCTATTCTCTTTATTTCGCTCAATTTCTCCCGAATTCGATATGAAGTTGGCACAAAGAATTCATTGTGCATCGGAAATAGAAAGCTTGTCGAAAAATGGTTTAACATCAAGGTGTAGGTATATTTTATGCTATATCGAAAAATGGCTTGACATAAAGATGTAAGCATATATTTATATATTTAATCATAGTTCATTCTTGGATTGTATATGGGAACTAATGAAAGCATACACCTGATGGCTCTTGCGGCATTGCTCCATGATATAGGCAAGGTTCATCAGCGAGCCAAGGGAACAGAAACGACCCATTTTTATTCGGGTGCCGACTTCCTGGATAGTTTGGGACTCTCGTTTCCAGCTTTGGTTGCCAGATACCACCATAATATGGATGGTTGGTCCAATGAGACAAAGCTCATAACTGAGGACCTTTGGCGTGGCTATATAATTCAAATTGCCGACCATCTTTCTGCTGGGCAACGGGATTCTGAACCAGAAAGATGCGAGAATGCTTGTGCCTTCATTTCTCCTCTTTCAACGATAAACGAATACGAAGCACACGCGCAGTTGGCTCTTTGTTCTCTATCTTCATTCAGTTGGCGTCCTACGGAAGGACTGGACAGTGAAGAAGTGATTCGGAAAAATTATAGCGAACTATGGAACTTGCTTCGTGCCAATCTCCGTGAGCTTGTGAAAAAATATGGTAATAGTGAACGGAGTCTCTGTCATTCGGTCTTTAATGCTCTACGAATCTTGCTGTTGCAAGTGCCATCAGCATGCTGGAAGAGTGTTCCAGATATTTCGCTCTTTTCTCATTCACACTCTACGGCTGCAATAGCGGTTTGTCTGTGGGAATGGTTGTCAGAAAGACATAACCCCATCGGACTTGAATTCTTTAATGTGGATAATGCTCATGCCTTGCCTAATCTCGTGGAAAGAATTAAGCAATCCCCGGCTTGTTTATTACTTGCTGCCGATATGTCGGGCATACAGAAGTTCATATACGCTGTTACCAATAAGGGCGCTGCGAAACTTGTTAAAGGAAGGTCATTTCTTGTTTCCAGGCTTCCGAGGATATCTTCTCACTATATTCTGCGTAAGTTTGATTTACCTGAAACGCAAATTCTCTATGCAGGTGGAGGCAATTTCTATATGTTGCTGCCTAATACTGATGCAGTAAGAAATGAATTACCCATAATATTCCGCACACTAAACAGGGCACTTCGGGAGCGTTTTTCGGGAATGCTAAAGTTTGTATATTCAACATATGAATTGAGTGGAGTGCAACTTGAAGAAAGTAAATTCGGGAATGTTTGGAACCAACTTCATCGTAAGCTGGGTGAAAAGAAAAAACGGAAGTTTGAACATATCCCCGATAATGAAATATTAGACATATTCAACAATCCGCTTGGGAATGATGCGATTATTGACCAAAGTAAGTCTGAGAACATTTGTGAAATTTGCAAAGTTCGGAAAGCACAATTCTATGAACCAAAAGAGTGTAAGGAATGTCGGGAAATCTCAAAACTCGGAAAGAAACTGCGAGATTGTAAATGGATTGTGGAGAAATGGGGACAGCAAAATAAAACAGATGACTGGTGGAATATGAAGATTGGTGATGATTATGTTTCCCTGCAACTGGAAAATATGAATGATATTGATGACGACAGCTATATTTATGCCGTAAATCGACCACTTTTTACAGACATAAATGAATTGATAAATCTCCCTCAAAATGGACTGCCGGGGGTTTTGTTCTATGGTGGGATGCATGCGCCAGTGGGAAAAGATGGTAAAATCCGCACTTTTGGGGAACTTGCAGGGATAGAAGAGAATGAGGAGGTAGAACAGTCATCTCCAGCGCCCGTGTTGGGTCCTCACAGATATGGCGTTCTCCGCCTCGATGTTGATAATTTGGGAAAAATTTTCAGTGAGGGAGTGAAACTGACAATAGATAGGTTAGCGACTCTTTCGACTTTCATCGAGCTATTCTTTTCATACTGGCTACCGGAGAGTATAGATAAATGGGCGAAAGATATGCATTCCAAACTCAAGGAATTTGAAGACACTCCCCCAGAAAAGGAATTTGAAGACACTCCTCCAGGAAAGGAATTTAAGGACGCTCACAATAAGTATTATATATTATATTCCGGCGGGGACGATATGTTTATCATCGGCAGTTGGGATTTATTAGTTCCGCTTGCCTGGCATATAAGGGAGCAATTTGGCGAATTCACAAATTGGAATCCCAAAGTTACTCTTTCGGGAGGGCTATCTTTCTTTCCGCCCAAATTCCCGATAAGAAGAGCTGCCGATATGACCCAAACAGCTGAAAATAATGCGAAATCATTCACAAGAAAAGTCGGCGAAAAAACAATTAAAAAGGACTGTATCAACATTTTCGGGGTCAATGTTCCCTGGAGCGATTATGAAAGAATGCATAAAATAGGAGAAAAAATTCGATGGTTAATAGAAAATAATAACGGTGGGAAGAAAAAGCTACCGCGTTCTGTTCTTCAAAGGCTTTACGCTATTTCGATGATGTATGCCAAACATATAAGAGAATTGGACAGGCAGTTGGACAAATTTGAACAGGGTATCCCCTTATCTGTTGAAAAATTTAAAGAGGGGGTGGCTAATGCACGATGGACATGGATGCTAACATACTCATTGCGCAAAGATTATAAGGAATTGGAGAATCTGCTTAAGACTATTCTTATGGAGAATACTGAAGGCGGTCAAGTGCCTCCATTGGAATGGTTACAGGCTTCGATAGCATGGGCAGACTGGATAACAAGAAAAATAAAATCAGGAGGGAAAGAATGAACGGCTTCCTTAAACCAGAGGAAATTGATGAAATTCTTAATGGCAACTCGGCACTACTTGTTGAGAAAGCCGAGTGTGTCGGGAAGGCAATAGCAAAACCGGTTTCCTCAAGTCAAGTCAGGGCTATCTTTGGCACAATTAAGAAGTTGCAAATGAGCGCCCAGAAGGGTGAATTTGGTGAGAAACAAATAGGCACCCTAACATTGCTAATCCCAAAACTTTATTATGCTGCAAAGCGATCTGGAAAGAAAGAAATGGAAAAATTAAGGGATGACCTTTCTACAATGATTAGAAAGGTCAAAGATAAGGAAAGATTCATATGTTTGTGTAATTATCTTGAGGCAATTCTTGCTTATCATAAAGCTTTTGGCGGAAAGTAACCCACAAATAGGAGGCACATATGAGGGCTCAAATAAAGAAAAAGGTATTCATAGAGGGCAAGATAGTGGCAAAAACTGGTCTTGCCATTGGTGGAACCGATGTGGGCTTAGAAATCGGCGGCACCGACAAAATTGTTATTAGACATCCCATTACCAAAGAACCATATGTTCCAGGCAGTTCGTTACGAGGTAAAATGCGCAGTCTTCTGGAGCGAGTGCATCAGGGGGATAACATTACTAAGCAGGGGAAAGCGATGGTGCACATATGCAAGCCCGATAAAGTCTCAAGTCCCTGCCCTATCTGCACAGTGTTTGGATTGCCTGCGGAAAGCGCGGAAAAGTTTCATGAAAACAATCCAGATATGGTATTCGTAACAAGGCTTATAGTGCGGGATGGCGCTTGCTCGGAGGAATGGATAAAGACAGCGACAGATACGGAATTGCCATATACCGAAACAAAGACCGAAGCCGTCATTGACCGCATCACATCTGAGGCGACACCACGCACTTTCGAACGGGTTCCTGCGGGCGCTGAATTCGCTCTCGACCTTGTGCTGACACTTTATGAGGGTGATGACGAGAACGAGTTTATCAATCTCATATTCCAGGGACTAAAACTACTCCAGGATGATTATCTCGGCGGAAGCGGCAGCAGAGGCTATGGAAAAGTAAAGATAAATATCGAGCAAATTTATGAGCGCACCGCAGAAGATTATAGGGAAGCGAGAGAAAGGCATAAATATGAGATTGATATTCCTTCAGAATTGACCAACAATGGAGAATAATTGATGTTCATCTATATTCTTAAACCACTAGGACCACTACACCTAACGGGCAACCTCGTAGATGATGCGGGCAGTATTCCGTTTCCGCGTTCTGATACGATTGCCGCAGCGATTGCAATTTCAATCGAGCAATTATATGGAGATTGCCCCGAGGCGATTTTTCAGGATGCTTTGTTTGCCGTGTCGTCTGCTATGCCATGGAGTAAAGTAAATGCAAATAAGGAACCCACTCTTTTCCTGCCTATCCGAAAAGATACCATTTTCCCAGAAATCGATAAAAAATATAAAAGACTTGCCTGGGTGGAGCAAAGTTTCTGGGATAAAATGTTTGATTCTAATGAATTTCTCTTGCAACTTGATAATATTGACCACTTTATCTATGATGAGTTTCTCAGTTCGAGTTCATCAGAAATACAACATACCTCTGTGCGCCAGCGTGTCACTGTTGACCGCGCAGGGGGCGAAAGTGAGACCTTTTTCTTTGGCGAAAGCTATTTCAGCGAATTATCGATTGGTGATTCTTGCCAGTCCGGTTTCTGGATAGCTGCCGAGTTCAGCGATGATGAGATACAGAGCAAATTCGAGTCTGCTTTGCGACTGCTTGGGGACACAGGAATCGGCGCAGACCGCTCATCCGGACGTGGATGTTTCCAAATAATACAGCACA
>QNEG01000024.1 GCA_003645115.1 bacterium
AAAATAATCTCGCTGGTTGTAGAACATAAGCATAGAAATAACTGGCATTAGACATTGCAAGATAGTCCCTCCTGCGATGGATAAGAATTCGCCGAATGGACCGAATACTATGTGTCCAAGTTCATGAATTCCCAGATTCAATGATTTGAATATACTATTGAACATCGGGTCTGCCAGATGCCTGATGCCTATATATAGAAAGAAAAGGAGTAATATTATTCGAAATATGGGATTGCGTCCCCTACTCCATTCTCGGATATCATCGAGTATTTCACGGTTTAATTCCCCTAAATTCATTTCTCGCTCTTTTAATTTGCTGTGTCAATTTAATTGAAAAACCATTTTCAAGCGAGCAATTTTTTTATTTCAATACTTCGACAAAAATAGCTTGCACTGTGTTATATAGTTAAATAGAATATGTGGATTTGAGGAGAAATTATGAATAAAAAACTCATCGAAAGAAAGATAAATGATGTCGAATTTATTGCGGTTCTGGGTGATATAACCGATGAGTGTTCTGATGTCATTGTTAATGCGGCGAATTCCAATCTCGCTCACGGCGGCGGAATAGCAGGCGCTATCGTGCGAAAAGGCGGGAATGAAATAATCGTAGAATCTCGCCAATGGGTAAAAAGAAACGGAATAGTGCCAGCGGGAAATGTAGCGCTTACATCTGGCGGAAAATTGAAAACCAGATATATAATTCATGCCGTCGGTCCGCGCTGGGGTGAAGGCGATGAGGAAGAAAAACTTCGCAATGCAGTAATAAACTCATTGAAAAAAGCCGATAAATTGGGATGTTCATCCATCTCCATTCCGGCGATTAGCACGGGAATATTCGGTTTCCCGAAAGAGCTGGGAGTAAAAATAATTACTGAAGAAACCCGAAAATTTATCCTGAATTCACATACTTCTATCAGGACAATCAGATTTTGCGCCATCGATTCGCACACTGCAAAATTATTCAGAAAGGAAATTCAATCTTGGACAAATTGAATACAAATATCTTCATATCCCCTCTATATTCCTTGCAATTTAGAGGCAGTATAGTATTCTATTGGAAAAGCGGTCCAGGTTTGGATACGACCTGGTGGAATAGATTGCAACATTTTCAGCCGAATGCTTATTCCCCTGAATATTTAAATGAAAAATATTCAACAATGTCTTTCGAGAAGAAAAGATTATTTGCACAAAAATATAATGCGGATTATATTGTTCGGCTTAAATCCGATGAAGGTGGAAAATTTTTGGTATATTCAAATAAAAAATGGGCAATTTATAAGATTGAGAGGTAAAAATGAAAAAATATCTGTGGGTAATAATAATATTAGTCGTTCTGGTCATTTTTGCATTGGCTATTTTCGCTCGATTTACGGGTAGCAAAGAGAAACTCGTAGAGGTGGGGAATGTTGAGCCGAGGACAATAAAATCCACAGTGATAGCGTTCGGTCGAATAGAACCGAAAAGCGATGTGAACATATCTGCCGAGGTCACCGAGAAAATAGAAACATTGTATGTGGAAGAAGGCGACACAGTGAAACTCGGCGATACTCTGGTAAAACTTAATCGCGAACGGTATCTGGCAGCAGTAAATAAAGCCAAGGCGCAGGTCAGTCAGGTAGAGGCTAATCTATCTAAAGCCAAAGAGAATTTCAAACGAATATCAGAACTATACAAATCTGGTGCTGTTTCTAAAGATGCTTTCATTTCTGCAAAGACCGAAGTGGATATTTTTGAGGCACAATTGGAATCGGCTCGAGCTGCACTGAAAGAAGCCAATAATAATCTCTCACAAACTATTATCACAGCGCCAATGGATGGAATAGTTACATCGGTTCAGGCGGAAAAGGGTGAATTTGTAGTGGTAGGAACTATGAATAATCCCGGCAGCGTGATTATGCAAATTGCTCAACTTACCGATATGCAAGCAAAAGTAGAAGTGGATGAAGCAGATATCGTGGACTTAGAATTGGGACAATATGCAAAAATCGAACTGGATGCATTGCCTGATACATTTTTCGATGGCAGAGTTGTCCAGATAGCTCATAAGGCTAATGTCCAATCTGTCGGTGGCGAGGAAACTCGCGCCGTCTTTTATGTGGATATTGCCATCCTCGATCCATCCAAAGAACTTCGACCAGGGATGTCGGTCACAGCTACTATCACCACTGCCATACACGATTCTGTGCTGGCGATTCCGTTATCCTCCATTGTCGCATATCGCGATACTATCACCGATAAAGAAAGTGAGGCAGTTTTTATAATCGAGAATGGAATTGCTCAAAAAAAACCGGTGAAAACTGGAATATCGGACGATAGGTTCATAGAAATTACTGATGGTCTCACCGAAAGCGACCAAATTGTTATAGGTCCATTTAAGATATTGCGAGAACTAAAGGAGGGAGATAAAGTAAAAGTTATTAAGAAACCCGAATTTAAACCAGGAAGAAAATTTCCACCGAATAGCCGAAAAAGAAACTGAACCTGAATAAAAGGGGTATTCAGAAATGCTAAAGAAAAGACTAACCATAATATTTCCTATATTTTTAATATTGGGAGCGATTTTTTCGCAACAGGCACAGACCATAACTACAGATAATATTCTTACTCTCGAGGAAGCCGAAAAAATAGCTTTAAGCTCCAATATAGATGTGTTATCGGCATCACAACAATACCAACAGGCTTCCGCCGAATATCTTTCCGTGTGGAGTAAATTCTTACCATCCGCATCGGCTTCGGCAGACTGGAGAAGATACGATAAAGAAACAATTTACATTAGAAACGACCAGTTCCTTTATTCTCGAGATAGATATTCTCTGGGTCTGTCGGCGAGTTTTCCGCTGTTTTCCGGCGGACAGGATATTATATCGCTGAAACAGGCGAAAATTTCAAAGGATATAGCAAAACTAAAATTAAATGATGTAATCGGAAATATCCGATATCAAGTGTATTCTGCATATTTTGCATTCGTAAAGGCGACAATGCAATACGAAATAGCCAGACAATCACTTTTACGAGCGAAGGATGAGCAGACAATTATCTTACAAAAGCGTGAATTGGGCGCTGTGTCCGATGTCGATGTATCGAAAATGAAAGTTCAGGTGGCTCAGAAAAAATTGGCAAAAATTCAGGCAGAAAATTCTGTCCAGCAGGCGCGAGAACAGCTGTGTTTCATTCTTAATATACCACTTGATACTATGTTCATACCCGATACTACTCATATCCCCATTCCTACCGAAGAAATCGATGATTTGGACAGCTATCTAACAAAATACGATAAAAACAGAGAATATCTACAATCTCGGTTGAATTCTAACTCGGCGAAATTGAATTATTGGTCATCATATTTAAATTATCTTCCTCGCCTGACTTTATCGGGCAGCTGGGGCTGGAGTGGTGGAGAAATGCCGGTGGGCTTTTCTGAACTCGATAATGATGGTTCATCATCCTTTGGAATTTCGTTGAGTTGGACATTGTTTTCTGGGACATCCAGAATTGCCGCCATTAAAAGTGCAAATGCACAATATATGATGACTAAATATTCACAGCAGAAAACTCGACAATTTACGAGACAACAAATTCGCGATGCTTATCGAAAAATGCTGGAGGCGTCGGCAAGTTTCGAGGTATCCGAGGTGCAAGTGGAGGACGCTGAACTCACTCTTTCTGCAACTCGACAACGATTCGAAATGGGTAGTGCTACATTATTGGAATTGTTAGATGCCGAACTAATGCTGGAACAAGCACAATTTCAGAGAGTGTCAGCAATTACAGATTTTTATATCCAGAAAGCTGAATTGATAAAGCTAATCGCAGAATAGAAAATGTAGAAATTTAGCTTGACGCAAAAAGAAAAGTTCTCAAATTATGATATATTAAAAGAAAGTTAGAGATAAAAACAAAAATAGTAAGCGAGGGTAATATGAATGGAAATCCATCTTGCGATGTGATGGTAATCGGTAGTGGATTGGCAGGATTGGAATCCGCCAGATGTTTGGGATTACAGGATTTCAAAGTAATCGTGATAGATAAGGAAAAAGACCTCAAAAGTATGTTCCGAAGATTGAATCTGCTATATCCCGAGGGAATGCCAAATTCACATACCATAGACCCATTAATCGATGCGGTTCTGGAATTAGATAATGTGGAAATCCGGGCTGGTGTTACAATTGAGAAGGTTTCAGGAAAACTCGGCGATTACAAGATTACAATCAAAAAAGACAATCAAACCGAGCAGATTAATACAAAAGCTATTATCGTTGCCACCGGTCTTATCTCCTATGATATAGAAAAAGTCACTGCCTATGGATATGGAAGATATGAAAATGTCCTTACCCCTATCGAATTCGAGGAGCAGATAAGCCGTGGCGAAATCGACTCAGATTCATTAAAAAATGTGGTAATTATTCATTGTGCCGGTTCCAGAGATGAAAATTTCCTCCCATATTGTTCCCGTGTATGTTGTTTTATAGGACTTAAACAGGCTAAACTTATCAAGGATATGAATCCGGATTGTAATGTATATTCTTGCTATATGGATATTCGAGTTTATGGTAAATTCGAATCATTGTATAAGACACTTCGAGATGTTCACAATGTTACTTTCATCAAAGGGCGACCATCCAAAGTGGAGCAAATAGATGGCAAATTATTCGTGATAACCGAGGATATAACATTGGGCGAGAAGATAAAAATCCCTGCCGATTATGTGATTGTCAATCATGGATATACTGGGGACGAAGAAACATTGAAAAAACTTCGCATACCATTGGATTCATCAGAAAAAGGCGCATTTCCTACTACATATATTCACGCATCACTTTCTGTGGATTCTAATCCTCGCGGTATATATATCTGCGGTGGCGCCGCTTATCCGAAAAATGTCGCAGAAACTATCGCCGATGCTCGTTCTGCCGCTATGGGAGTGATGAATTCGCTTAAGAATACCGAAATGAAAACTCCGGTCGCAGAAATTAATTCCGATATCTGTGCTGAATTACAATGTAAACTTTGCCTTTCGGTGTGCCCCTATGGCGCTATCTACGAGGAAGATGAGGAAATTAAGGTCGATGAATCGATGTGTATGGGTTGCGGAATTTGCACCGCTACTTGCGCCGCTGGTGCTAATTCTCTTCCAGGATGGTCGGATAAGGATATGTTCGAACTAATCGATAAGCAGGTAAAGGAAAACGATGTGGTGGCGTTTCTGTGCAAATGGTGTGCATATCCAGCGGCAAAACCATTAGTCGAGGAGGGCTTGGAGGGAGTAAATTTCTTCGAGATTCCCTGCACCGGAAGAATAAGTGGAAGCCTATTACTTCATACTTTCGACAAAAATCCAAAGGGTGTTTTAGTGGCAGGATGTTATCCCGATTCCTGTCATTATGTTAAGGGAAATTTCCACGCCAGACGAAGAATTTTCCTGACCAGAAAATTACTCGAACAATTCGGCATCCCACCAGATAAATTACGACTGGAATGGGGATGCAATTACGAAACAAAACGAATGAAAAAAATTCTCACCGATATGAAAGGAGGGCGTTGATGGCGGACAAAATTACCATAGCCCTCAAGCGAGGGGCAAGTTGTGTGGGCTGTGATATTGCTGTGGTTAACCTGTCAGAGAAATTGCTTGATTTGCTGGCAATCGCAGATATAGTGTTTGCACCCACACTGATAGATACGAAATATAAGGATTTGAAGGCGATGCCCGATAAGTCCATCACGCTGGGAATTTACCACGGTGCAGTGCGTAATTCCGAAAATGAGGAACTCGCTCACATTATTCGGCAAAAATGCCAGATAGTGATTGCTTATGGCGCTTGCGCTCAATTCGGTGGTATCCCCGGACTGGCAAATGATACTACCAAGGAAAATATCTTCCGCACAGTCTATGAAACCACTCACTCCACAGATAATCCCCAAAAGGTATATCCACAGGAGGAATGGAGCGATGATAATGGGCATAAATTAAATTTGCCAAAATTTTACGAGCGAGTAAAAAGATTGGATGAAGTTATAGATGTGGATTATTATGTTCCTGCGTGTCCACCGACTTATGATATGAACCTTCAGATACTTCAAATGCTATCGGATTTCGTGGCAGGTAAGTCTGAACTGCCGCCTAAAGGAACCGTAATCGCATCCCAGAAAATTGTATGCGATGAATGTCCTCGAGAAAAATCTGAAATAGTATCGATGAAGGATATAAAATATATTACCGAGATTATTCCCGATGAGGAAAAATGTTTTCTTGAACAGGGAATAATCTGTATCGGACCGGCTACTCGAGCTGGCTGTGGCGCACCTTGTATGGAGGCTAATATGCCCTGTAGAGGATGTATGGGTCCCACTGCGGAGATGGAAGACCAGGGTGGAGCGATTCTATCTGCTATCGCTTCTATTATTACTCCAGAATTGGAAGGATTGGATGAGGATATATTAAAATTGGTAGATAAAATCAAAGACCCACTCGGATATTTCTATCGCTTTACACTCCCAACTTCATTACTCGATAAAACAAAACAGGAGGAATAATGGACAGGAAAACAATTGAAATAGCCCCTGTAACCCGATTGGAAGGGCACGCAAAAATCACTATTTTCCTCGATGATAATGGAAATGTGGATGATTGCTATTTCCAAGTAGTAGAATTACGAGGTTTCGAGGAGTTTTGCAAAGGCAGACCGGTGGAAGAACTTCCCAGATTGGTCACTCGACTGTGCGGAGTTTGTCCCTGGGCTCATCATATCGCATCCAGCAAGGCTGTGGATAATGTGTATGGTGTGGAACCGCCGCCGACCGGAAAAATGCTTCGCGAATTAGGATATTGTGCACATTTTTTCGAGAGTCATATAGAACACATTTATGCACTCGGTCCAGCGCCAGATTTTCTGGTCGGTCCGGAAGCCGACCCCGCTAAACGAAATCTAATCGGGGTTATAGAAAAAGTAGGTCTCGAAATCGGCAAGAAAGTTATCAAAAATCGAACCTATGCGGTGAAAATCGAGGATATGTTAGGCGGAAAATCTACTCACCCAGTTTATGGAATCCCCGGTGGTGTATCTCACTCTATCACCGAGGAACAGCGTCAGGAAATACTTCGTATGGGCAAGTCGATGGTCGATTTCGCTATGTTCACACTTCAAGTTATCCACGAACATATACTCGGGAACAAGCAATACCTGGACATTATCCTGAATAAAGATATTTATTACCATCAAACTAACTATATCGGGTTAGTAGATGATGATAACCAACTGAATTTCTACGAGGGAAAATTACGAGTGGTTAATCCTAATGGCGACGAAATCGCAAAATTCGGCGCAGATGAGTATCTGGATTATATTGCCGAGCATGTCGAACCCTGGAGTTATTTGAAATTCCCGTTTTTGAAAAATATCGGTTGGAAAGGATTGGTGGATGGACCAGACAGCGGAATTATGCGCTCCGCACCGGTGGGAAGATTAAATGTAATCGACAAAATACCCACTCCGAAAGCTCAACAAGAATATGAAAAGTATATCCAGACACTTGGGAAACCGGTTCACCACACTCTCGCTTATCACTGGGCACGAGCAATCGAGGCGCTTTATGCTGCCGAGCGATTAGTCGAATTGGCAGAAAACCCTGAAATCACCAATCCCAAAGTGCGAAACCTACCCGATGGAATCACTGGAGTCGGTATCTCCGCTATCGCTGCGCCTCGTGGTTCGTTGATTCATCATTATGAATCGGATGAAAATGGGTTGGTCACCAAGTTGAACCTTATAGTCGCCACTGCATTCAACCACGGTGCGATGTGTATGTCCATAAAAAAGGCGGCGCAGGCTTTGGTTAACGGTTTCGATGTCTCCGAGGGAAAACTGAATATGGTAGAGATGGCATTCCGTGCTTACGACCCTTGTTTCTCCTGCGCTACTCATTTCGCGGGCGAAACACCTACGGAAATCGAGATTTACACTAAAAACGGAAATTTGTTCAAGAAAATGACCAGAGGAATATAATTTTATAATGATGAACGAGAATAAGAAAACATTGATGCTGGGATTGGGAAATCCAATCCTTACCGACGATGCTATCGGAATAAAAGTGGTGGAGGAACTCGAACGACGATTCGGAACTGACAATGGTTATGATTATTGCACCGGCAGTTTCGGCGGTTTTCATATCGTAGATGAAATTCGAGGTTATGATAGAGCAGTCATTGTCGATTCCATAATTCGCGGAGGAGAGGTCGGCACTGTGTATAAATTGACACTACACGATTTGGATGGCACAGTTCGATTGGCATCGCCACATAGAGTGAATTTGCCCGGTGCTATTGCACTGGCGAAAAAAATCGAGGATAACATTCCTGATGATATTACGATTTATGCTATCGAGGTAGATGAATTGACTGTATTTTCTACTCGATTGTCCCCTAAATTGCAGGATTGTTTCCCAGAAATTGTGAACAAAATAATCGATTATGAAATGGGAGGTAATAATGATAGAAGTAAATAAACTCGACCCAAAATTCCGCTACGAGGTAATGCGAGAAAGAGGTGGAGAGAAAATATCGCATTGTTTTACCTGTGGCACCTGCACCGCATCCTGTCCGGTAAATGAGGTCGATGAGGCTTTCAATCCACGAAAAATAATTCGTATGATAGTTCTCGGGATGAAAGATAATGTCCTCAACAGTGATTTTATGTGGTTATGCGCGGGATGCTCATCCTGCCAAGAACGATGTCCGCAGGGCGTATCTATCACCGATATTATGATGGCGCTGAAAAATATCGCAGTCAGGAATGGTATTACTCATCCTGCATTTCAGGTTCAGGCATCGGAAATATACAAATTCGGGCGATTATATGAGGTGGGCGATTTGAACGACCGCAGAGAAAAACTCGAATTGCCCAGAATTCCTGAAAAACCCGAACCAATTAGAAAAATTTATGAATTAATCGGCATAGATAAATTAGTCGAATCCGAGGAAATAAACCAAGAATAGAAACAAGGAGTGCAGAATGAAATACGCTCTATTTCTGGGATGCACTGTCCCTACCAGAGGCTTAAATTATGAACTTTCCACTCGAAAAGTATGTGATAAACTGGGAATAGAACTCGTGGATATCGAGGAATTCTCCTGTTGCGGATTTCCGGTTCGTTCCACCAGCAATGAAGCAGGTTTTGTTATGGCGATGCGAAATCTGGCATTGGCAGAAAAGCAAAATCTCGATATTATCACACTGTGTAGTGCCTGTGCCGAAACTTTGGTAGAGGCTAATCATCTCGCAAAAAATGACCCCGAATTCAGAAATGAGATGAACGGGAAACTAAAATCACTGGGGCTGAAATATAATGGTAATGTGGAGGTGAAACATTTCGCCAGGATGCTTCATCAGGACTACGGACTGGATAAAATTCGAGCGAAAATAACCACACCGCTGGATGGTATAACGGTTTCCACACATTATGGATGCCATTATTTGAAACCATCGGAAATATACGACCATTACGATGACCCCGAGAATCCGCATTCATTGGATGAGCTTATCGAAGTAACCGGTGCAAAAGCTGTCCCATATTCCGATTGGCAAATGTGTTGTGGCGGTTCTATACTGGGAGTAAAAGAGGAAACATCGCTGAAAATGGCGAAGAAAAAATTGGATAGCGTATCCAGTAAAGATACTGGAGCGCTGGTGTTGATTTGTCCGTTTTGCTCGGTGATGTATGAGGGAAATCAAAAGAAAATCGAGCGTGAATTCGAGACAGAATATAAATTGCCTATCCTCTATTATCCGATGTTTCTGGGGCTCGCTCTCGGACTAGACCCCAAAGATGACCTCGGATTCAAACTCAGCAGGATAAAAGCAAAAAATCTGCTCGCTCGATTGGAAAATAGATAATTTCGTCATAAATTCACATTACTCACCGAAACTCCAGCGAAATCATACCACTTCGCTGGAAAACAGCTTTGGTCGAGCATTTGAACATAACGAATATTTCTCTCGAAGCAGAAAAAATTCCATAAGCAATCCTCTACCTTTAGGAAATACATTCTATGAGAACACATAGTAGAGTGAAATTTTTCCACTTGTCTGGTTTAAATTTATTATTATATTGTGAAAAATTATAGGATAAACTACGGATAAATCAATGACAAATAGAATCATAGAATTATTCGATGATGAAACAACCGTTGAAAGAATCCAGCGTAAATTACCCTATTTATTTCAACTGGCTGAAATTGAAAGCTCGCGAGCTGGAAGAATTGGAATGCAGGTAGGTTCGCTTCGTGAACAGATAATTGTTGCCTTACTTATATACAAATTCGGTGAAGCCAATGTAGAAAGTGAAATTCCGATTACCGAACCGGAAGTCGATGTGAAAGTCTATGATGAACCGATTTCGATAAAAACTATTACTGGAAAAAGCTTTAGTGGTGTGAAATTGATTTGGACAGTCGATGCCGAAAAAGCAAAGGAATTTAGACGAAATTATTATCCCCATTGCGATATTATACTCATTCAAATTGTCTGGGATGATATAGGTGGATTTTATTATATACCATTGGATGTGCAAAAAAGACTTTTCGATTCAATCGGAAGGAATAATTATATTAAACTGCCGAAACCGGGAACAAATCCGCGAGGAGTCGAAATAACAAAGGAAGCATTATCAAGTCTAATCGAGGACAAGGCGACAAAAAATATCCAAATCGAATGGCAGAAACGAGATGTTAATTATAATCCATACAAAAGATGGCTGGATTATTGGAGGGGAGATTAAATGATAAATAACAAAAAAAATGGCGGCACAAAAACAAGTTCTTTTGGTTCACCCGGAAGAATAGGACATGATTCATCGAGTTTTTATTCGAGCCGTTTATATGAAGGTCAAGTAAAAGAAAAAAAGGTTCAATATATCGAAAACAAAATACCTACTGAATTTCTCGACAAGATAATTGGCTCTTCCAGTGAAAATATGAAAGAACTTCCCGACAATAGCATTCATCTAATGGTTACTTCTCCGCCATATAATGTCGGGAAAGATTATGATGATGATTTGACACTTAAAGAATATCTCGCTTTCCTTAAAAGAGTTTGGAAAGAAACTTATAGAGTTTTGGTTCCCGGCGGTCGCGTCTGCATAAATGTTGCCAATCTGGGCAGAAAACCATATATTCCACTCGCATCGTTCATAATAGAAGATATGCTCGATCTGGGTTTTCTTATGCGAGGTGAATTGATTTGGGATAAGAACACCAGCGCCAGTCCATCGACTGCGTGGGGAACCTGGCTGTCTCCAAAAAATGCTATTCTCCGAGATATTCATGAATATATTCTCGTCTTTTGCAAACATACATTTTCACGCGCAAACCCCCAAAAAAGAGAGAGCACAATAACAAAGGAAGAATTTTTGGAATATACAAAAAGTGTCTGGCAATTTCCCGCAGTTCAAGCAAAAAAGATTGGTCATCCCGCTCCATTCCCGAAGGAATTACCATATCGCTGCATTCAATTATATAC
>QNEG01000025.1 GCA_003645115.1 bacterium
GCTGGTAATACTGCATCGCTCGATTTATCCACTTGGTATGTAATAGACCTTTCTCCGCCGGAATTGGTTGGTTCTGACCCTGCGTATGGTTCCGAGGTCGGCGACCCAGAACCTACTATTCGATTATTTATCGAGGATGAAATCGCTGGAGTGAATTCCTCCACTATTACCGTTATAGTGAATGGAACTCCCACACCGGTCGCCTGGGATGGCAGCGCAGTCATTATTAATTGTTCCTCTTTGGGCATAGAATTCGATGATGGCGACACGGTGATAGTTTGTGTTAGTGTCGAGGATAATCCTGACCTGTGTGATGCCAATGTTATGACGGATACCTGTATTCAATTTTACATCAATCTATCAGGACCGATAGCGAGAATAGTAAGTCCCACCAATGGAACATTTGTCGCCTGCCAGGAACCAGAACAGCAAATTATTATGACCATTTCCGACCCAGATGGTGTCGATGATACTACTATAACATTTATGGTGAATGGCGATACTTTTTATATCGATGATGTCGAATTGAATTATTTTGATGATACTCTCGTTTTTGTGCCATCATCCAGTTGGAGTGATGGTGATACCATAAATTGCACATTACTTTTTGCTGATGATATGGAGGGAAATGGATTGGCATCACCTATTAGCTGGAGCTTTGTGGTGGATTTGACTCCACCTATATTCGGTCTCACTACGCCATCCGCGGGCGAAATAGTATCAGATTTGAGTGCGGGAATATCCATTCAAATCACCGATGATGGCGCAGGAGTGGATACCACATCTATCGCTCTGTGGATAGCCGGCGAGACCGATACATTCACTATCTCATCGGGACTCATCTGGGATGGAATTTTTGCCACCATACCAGAATCATTACTGTTAGCGATGGAAGATACTGTAATAGTGTGCGTTTCCGCTCAAGACCAACCAGATTATTGTGAACCCAATGTGACAGATACTTTTTGCTGGTTCTTCATAATTTCTTCGGAGGGTCCGATTGCTCAACCCGTATCACCGCAAAATGGTCAATTCATCTCCTGCCAAGAGGGAGAACAGATTCTGATTATTTACCTGCATAGCGACGATGGTATCGATGAAACATCTATCCAGCTTGAAATAAATTCTACTACTGTGATTGGCACATATTCGAACGATACTCTGTCTTATATACCATCCACACCGTGGGGGCACGGTGATACTATACGAGTTAGTCTATATGCTGAAGATATTTATGGAGTAGCTTTGGACTCTCCGTTGGAATACTGGTTCGTGATAGACACTATGGCGCCGACATTAGATTTCTCCTCTACTTTCCCAATTCCCGCTGCAATTATGACGGTAGGACTTTGGGATAATCCCGATGGCGCTGGTATAGATACTGCATCCATAGAAATTACATTCCGAACTCTTTCATATCCCGCCGATACAATAGAACCCCATTTCTCATATTCTGATGACACATTATCCATCGATTTGTTATCCGCAGATCCGATAATATTTTTCGGCGACACGGTGGAGATTTGTATCACTGTTGGCGATTTGGCGGAAATTTGCGGTGCAAATACTACCGAGCGAATTTGCATATATGATACAATCCCACCGATAGAAATTATGGAACCGATACCGGGTTCTATCACTGCCTGTAATAACCAAAGTATATTGTTGGTTTTACCTGTCCCCACTGGAGTGGCTGATTTTCTTATGTTGGTGGATGGGGATTCGGTGGGAATTGCCGATGTAGAAATTACAGGGGATACTATTTTCTACACGCCGAGTTCTGCTTTCGCCAGCGGAGAGACTGTCTCTGTTCATATAATTAGCGCATTCGATGATGCTGGGTTGGAAATTATTGCGGACAGTGTGTTCCAGTTCGTGGTCGATTTAGAACCGCCGATGGTATTTTCGCCATCGCCCGCACCGGGAACTTATATCACAATGCCATCGCCGAATATTTCCGCAGTGCTGACAGATTCTATCGCTGGTGTAGATACTGTTAGTATTATTTTCATTATCGCTGGAGATACTTTTACTGTCGATTCCACAGGAGTAAACTATAGCGATGATATATTATCTATCGATTGTGCGGATGCTGGAATAGTATTCGCCAGTGGAGAAACTGTGGAGGTTTGTATAAATGCTGCTGATATGCCAGATTACTGCCCGCCTAATGAAATGGACGCTCCATTCTGCTGGGTGTTCTATGTCAGTTTCGAGGGACCATCTGCATCTCTTATCGCTCCACCGAGAGGATATACTGTCGCCTGTGAGGATACTCAGATAATTATACTCATCGAGGATGAGGATGGAATCGATGAGACTACTATCCAATTAAGAGTGGAGGGAATTATATATACAGTGGATTCATCCGCATTGAGTTTTTCAAACGACACACTGCGCTATGATATTTCCTCTACTTTCGATGGTGATACAATAAACTTCAGTTTAATTTCCGCCAGCGATTTGTTAGGAAATCTTCTGGCATCAACATTGAATGGATGGTTTATATTCGATATCGGAACTCCGGTATTAGAGTCCTGGGGACCGACTATAACCTCGGATACCAATCCAGTGATATGGTTTCTGCTGAATGATACAGTTAGCGGAATCGATTGGGCATCGTTGAGTATAATAATCGGTGCATCGGTATGGGAAACATCCTCGCCAGCGGTGACATTATCCGGCGATACACTTTATCTGGATTGCGAAATTGCCGGAATAGAATTCGAAATCGGCGATACAAACATCCAGATTATTGTATCTGACCAACCGGATTATTGTGCTCCAAACACACTGGATACCACATTGACTATCACTATCTTGCCTGCGGGTGATAGACCGATTGCCACATTGATTCAGCCCGACAGTGGCGCAGTGATTTCTTGCGACGGCGGGAATATTCAATTCGTAGTGCAGGGAGTATATCCTATTATCACCGATTCACTCGGTCTGATAATCGGCGATTCATTACCATTGGTATGGGCAGATTCTCCACCAGGATTGTCTGTTTCCGGCGATACGGTCAGTTTCAATTTGCCTACCACATTCTCCAATGGTGATACAGTGCATTTCTCACCGCTGGGGTATGATATCTATTTCAATCCCGTGATGGCTGTAGATTGGTATTTCATAGTGGATACCGAACCACCCACTTATACACTAAATCAACCTATTTCCCCGGTGTTAAATTCACTGGCGGTTGTGGAAATCGAAATCGAGGATAACATCGCCGGCGTGAATCCGGATTCAATATCGGCTACCATAATCACTCCTCGAGGCGATTGGGTATTCACAATCGATTCCACCGGTGCGGACTGGAATGGAACTGTATTCACTATCCAGCCGGATATAGTAAATGGTTCTGCGCCCTGGACTCCCGACGAGGACACTCTATTGTTATATTTCCACGAAAACGAGACTATATATGTGGAGGTCCAGGCTTGTGATAGTGCATTGTTATGCGGACAGAATTGCTCCATAGATACAATGCAATTTTACACTATCGATGATGACACTTTACCACCGGAAATAATCGATTGGTCTCCTGAAAGTGTTATCGCTGGAGATAATTTCGAACTATACATTTATGCCGACGATACTTCCGGGCTCGGTCCTTGTTGTTTTGCGATAATAAATGGCGAGACATTGGATGTAATTATCAGTCCCCAGGGGGATTCATTCCTAGTATCTATTCCCGGATTGACTGCACCAGCTCCAGGAGAAACATTATGGGTCCAAATTCAGCTCTGCGACGATGATATAGATTTTGAAAATAGCGATGACCGAAAAAGTGTTAGTTTCGATATCCCTGTTATAGCAATTGCTGGCGAGGGACCAATAGTCCAATTTATTCAGCCGCTGGAGAATGAATATACATCCTGCGATAGTGGACCGGTGCTGGCTATAATTTCTGACCCCGATGGAGTCGATGTCAGCTCGGTAGTATTTATGGAAGGTGCCGAAACACTGCTGGTTAGCTGGAATGCCGATACTGCCATCATTTCTCCGACTGCGCACTGGAATGATGGCGAGGAAATTACTGTCGCGCTAACTTACTGCGAGGATTTGATTGGTAATCCCGGAGATACCGGCAGTGTGTCATTCATCGTGGATATTTCTCCACCCATAATTACACTGGTCTCACCCGATACGGGATTGGTGGAACAAAATTCTATTGTGGAGTTAGATATATCCGATAATCTCTCCGGAATAGCTTCGGCATATATGTTAGTGAATTCAGATTCTGTGCCACTGCACACTCACAATCCGATAATAATTCTGGAAGATTATATCACTCAGGGCGAGACTCTGAGATTGGAAATATATAGCTGTGATTCTGCTGTTTACTGTGGAAACAACTGTTCTTCGGTGGAATATTGGTTCCTGCTTATGGCTGATACTCCCTGTGATGCTCATCCTATACCATTTACTCCAAATGATGATGGAAAGAACGATTTAGTATATTTCGACTATCCGGAGATGATAAAGACTGGGGCTACTATTTCCATTCTCAATCTTGATGGCTTGTTAGTCAGAGAAATAGAACTTGGACCCTGTTTGCCTGGAACGGTCGCTTTCTGGGATGGAACCGACCAATCGGATAACCCGCTTCCACCGGGTATTTATGTTTATACGATTACCAGAGATGGAAAAATAATCTGTAAGGGAACCATTGCATTGGCACGATGAACTATGTCCCCAAAAATATATTTATTAAAATCATCTGGATATTATCTATATCCACTGGAATTGCCTATGGTTGGTCTTTCGGCGATGTAGTGATAAATGAGCTAATGTGGATGGGTTCATCTCGAAGTCCCTACGATGAATATCTCGAACTGCGGAATATGACTTCGGTTTCTATTAATTTTTCTTCTACTCGATGGAGTATATATCGAAACAATGAATTATTGGTGATTATCGATACTGGTGTTCTTCCTGGCGATGGATATTTTTTAATCTCTCGTCTGGATACTACAGAGTCTGTGCTGGCGGTTCTCCCGGATATGATTTCTCCAGCTCTTATATTAAATAATTCCGATGTCCAGTATAAATTATACGCTGGACCGGATAGCACTCACACATTGATAGATATCGCCGACGATTCATGGGGAACTCCACTGGCGGGAAATTATTGGGGAATCGGTGGCGGAATACATTGGTCGATGGAAAGGAATGAACCTCCCGGCGATGGAACTCTCGCTGCAAGTTGGCACGATGCTTGTCTCTCGGTGAATTTCGACCCCGGTTCGTCAGAACGAGGGACTCCCAAATTACCGAACCGAAAAAACACTCCCCCACAGTGGAGTGGAGTCATTCCACCTACACTGGCAACCGATAGCGATGACCTTATATTTACCGCTGTCGCCTGTCAGGACACCGATAATATCCCAGACTCGATGCAGGTTAAAGGTATCTGGTGGAAACTGGGAGAATCACCGCCCATTTATTCTGCAGTCCATTATGGAATAGCCTCGGGAACAGATGTCGATGTTGTCTTGCCAAATTCTTTCACACAACCCGGACAGTATTATGAATGGAAACTATCACTGGATGATGGACAGGATACTTTATATCGTTCTGGGACATTATTTGTCCATTTCGATACACGCGACATACTGATAGACGAGATATGCTGGGGTGGTTCATCGCAAAGCATCTCCGACGAATGGATAGAATTGCTTAACACTCGCTCGGACACTATTTATCTGGAGCAAACTCCCATATTTATATGGCGGAATATGTTGAGTGGTGAATTGCAATTGGATATCACATTGGATTCGGGAATTATTCCCCCGGATGGTAGATTTCTCATCAAACGATTATCTGCAGATGATTACAGGACTGCGGTTAGTATTTCACCCCAATGGGTGAAATCGGATTTCACATTATATGATGGAATAGTTCGGGTTGCCATAACCGATAGACCGGATACCAACTATTTCATCGATATCGCAGGGAACGGTTCCTATCCTGCAAGTGGTGAAAATAATTGCGCAGACAGTCTTTGGGCATCGATGTATAGGGTCTCGCCCGCATCCGATGGTTCATCGCCATCATCGTGGAAAACCAGCACAGTTACTATAAATTTTAAGCCCGGTATGTTGGATAGAGGCACTCCCGGTGCAGAAACTATCCAGAATCATCCGCCGATTCTTGCCACACCAGATACATTTGATTTATTCTACCCCGATACCGGGACCAGAGATACCGTGTTCATATTTAATGTAATATATTCAGATAGTGATAGTTCGGCGCCCGATTCTGTTGTGTTGCTTTTAGATATGGACTACGATGGAATCTGGTCACCATCAGAAATATTTCCATTATCTATCGATTCCAGTGGGATAGATTATTTTTCTGGCACACCATTATATACGGAAATTTCCGGATTGACTCCTAGTCGAACAGGCGGCAAATTTACCTATCGCGTTTCCGATGGTCAGACAATAACCCCATTTCCTGTCCCTGCAAAATCTGGTCCGGTGGTATATCCCACCGCTGGAATGCAACTTTCTCACGATGTATGGATTACCGATACTCTACACTGGTTCCAGGATAAATATACCATAAGTTCACCCATTCAGATTCGCAATGTTAGTGATTTGCCGGCGATATTCAAATTGAGGATATTCGAGGAGGACACATTCGAGTATGATTGTTGCTATCCATACTGCGAGGGCGGATGGATTTCCACCTGCGATTCATCAGAGTTGGACTGCAACAAATATATGTTGTCGGCGATATTTTTGCCCGAGGGAACTATTCCTGTTCCCGCATTGTTTAATGAATATGGCAACGAGGATTGTTTGACACCGATAAATTTTCGCACCGCACGAGCAGATACTTTCGGGGTATCCGGAAATTGTATCGCAGAAAATTTGGGACAAGGACATTTGGCAAATTTATGGTTTATAATTTATCTTCCCAGAATTTCTTATGGAGTCAATATGAATCGAGCACACAAAATCACTGTCCAGATTAAGTGTGTGGTCATTTTGCCATAGGAGGATTACAATATGAAATATGCAATTATACTAATTATTTTATTTACATCGTGTTTTAGTCAAATTAGCGAAGATTCATTATGGGCAATATGGGATACCACTTATCTATACGATGCTACCAGTTTGGATGTAGAAACATTATGGGTCGATGATACCACATTCGCCGGTGTGGATTTCAATATCGGTGAAATTCGTTATACTTCTCGTGGAGTAGATGATGTTTCAATTAGAATTCAGGCATATTTTGCCGACCCCGGTGAAAGCAATGTTCCGGGAGTTATAGTCGGTCATGGAAATGGTGGCGAGGGTTCGTTGGAATTGGCATTGGGCACCGCAGTAGGTTTTCAGTCATTTGTTCTATCTATCAGCGGACCAGGATGTGGCGACAGCGAGGGCGCAGGTTCTGACCCCATAAACTGGATTAACACTGTCCCAAATGTCAAAAACAGCTGGATATTTCAATATTCGGTATCCGCTATACGAGGAATGACTTACCTACTCGAATTGCCTCAAATAGATTCTAATTTGGTAGGATATACTGGTGCATCGGCGGGCGGAATTATGACTTTCCTCGCATCGGCGGTGGATAGACGATGTGCATTCTCATTTCCTCTGCTCGCTAGCGGAGAATGGGAATTGGCAGCTGAATGCCCTAATGCCTGGTTTTTACTCGCAGCGGGTGATTCTATATCTATCGAAGATGAACGAGTAGTAAGACTTTGTCAGCACTATGACCCCACAAATTATATCGGTTGGCATAATATTCCCACACTTGCGATTATCGGTGCACAGGATGAATTCTTTCCCATATATGCTCTTTCCACATTCTGGGAAAGTTATGCTCATTCCGATGCACGATTATTGGTGGTGGCAAATTTCGACCATGCAGTGTATTATGCCAATGATGAGGGCGAATATGATTCATTCAATAATTCCGAGACATTCGCCGAAAAAACACTTTATACTACCAGTGCTTTCTGGTATTCAATAAAAGAGGATATTCCCATACCGGAGACTCCCCAAGTGGAAGCCGAATTTTCAGCGGGAACACTTCGACTTACCGCAGAGATTAATCCCGCATTGACCACCAGTGTCAAGGCTTGGATATCGGTGGATTCCGGATGGACATTCCAGAATTACGAGATGTCGGGAAGTTATATCACACCATATCAGGTGGATATTCCATTACCCGATGGTTTCGACCTGTCCAATACTATTTATTTTGTGGAGGCGAATGGACTGGGATACTATCTTACATCCATACCCTATGTGCCGATTCCAGTCAGATTGCGTCCGCTGCCAATCGATAGAATATCTGCCAAGCAAAATGTAAAGACGCAAGTTTCTATATATCCCAATCCGTTTAATTCCGTCTGTATGATAAATTTGCCAGATAATATGAATTACATTGTGGAGATAATGGATGTTTCCGGCAAAGTAATTCGTCGATGGGAACAGCAAAGTAAAATATTATGGGAAGGATACGATGAAACTCGCCATAAAGTTCCCAGTGGTATATACTTGCTGAAAATAGATGATAAATTGGCAGGGAAAATAATTTTTATGAAATAATCAAATTCCAGTGCTTCCGAAACCGCCATCACCTCGTTCAGATTCGGTCAATTCATCGGCGATTACCAATTCTGCCGATGCCACCGGACAGATTATCATTTGAGCTATCCTATCACCATTGTTTATAGTGATTTGTTCTTTCCCAAAATTAGCGACGATTACTTTTACCTCGCCACGATAATCCTGGTCGATAGTCCCTGGCGAATTCGGTATTATCAGTCCGTAATCGAGGGAAAGTCCACTACGAGGACGAATTTGCGCCTCGAAACCGGCGGGAACCTCGATAGCGAAACCAGCGGGAATTATATTCCGCTCTCCGCATTTCAAAGTGACCGCCGAATCCAATCGCGCAAAAATATCAAATCCCACTGCGTTATCGCTCATTCGCTCGGGAATTTTACCCCCAGGAAATAATTTTATCCTGATTTCCATAGAACATCATCACTTGTCATATCTTGCTATTCCAGTTTTTGTGATGGGAAATTATATCCCACCGATATATTGTATGATTCTCCCAGTGAAAAATTATATCCTGCCGATGCACCCAGTTGAAATTTATTCAATTCGATTTTAGCGCCCGTAGTTAGTGAACCATCTTGTGTGCCCAGTGCGAATGTTAATATATCATCGTATGACAGCGCCATTCCTGCACGCAAAAATCCTATACCCTCCTCGATACCATAATTAACCTCGGGAGCGAGTTGAACAGCCCATTTCGATGCCAGTTTGAATTTCCATGATACTCCCAGCGAAAATGCTGGTAATCCAATCTCGTGAATATCATCATCCCAGAATAGTCGATATGTGGAAATATTCTGTGCGTAAGCACCGATTTTAACCGAATTCAATACATTCCACAGTGCTCCTGCCGAAAAAGCAAATCCCCATCCGCTATGCTGGGGGATTTTTTTGCGAACACCCTTTGCGGAAACTCCCACCGAAATATTGCGCCATTGTCGAGCAGCGGCGATGTTCAAGGCGACAGTGTAATGTCCCTGCTCATCGATTACACTGGGATAATTATCTGCAGAAAGCGGTTCCTCGGAATTTTGCAGTTGGGTAATTTTAATTCCATCACCGCCGATAAAATCTGCGGAGACTCCATAACCCCAGTAATCCATTGTTCTGGTCATACCGATCTGCATAGTGCTTACCAATCCTGTCCAGTGATTTCCGCCAGAGATAGCTACATTAGTTCCAGAAATCTCTGTGCATAGTGCGGGATTGCCACTGGCAGATAATCCATCTCGGGAAATTACGGTCTGGTTTCCTCCCATTCCCGAGGGAATTGCCCAGTTATCCAGCATAAATTCATCACTTTGATATGGTTCACCATTCACTATCCCTACCGTCAGAATAATTGGCAGGATAGACACTGCCCATAAAAAATACAATTTCATAATAATATCCTCCGAATTTTATATTACAACCAGGGGAACAAATCTTTTGGTCGAGGATATTTAGCTACCTCATCCAACACCTCTTCTATTCTAAGCAGTTGATTATATTTTTCTACTCTTTCTGCACGGCAGGGAGCACCGGTCTTTATTTGTCCGGAATTGACCGCTACCGATAGGTCGGCGATAAATGTATCTGCGGTCTCTCCGCTGCGATGAGAAATCACTGTATTCCAACCCACACGATGTGCCATCTCGATTGCAGCCATTGTCTCGCTCACTGTCCCGATTTGATTCAATTTTATCAATACCGCATTGGCAGTGTGTTCGCTTATCCCACGTTCGATAATTTGGGGATTGGTAACAAATATATCATCGCCTACAATTTGCAATCGGTCGCCGAGTCTATCTGTCATCTTTTTCCAGCCATCCCAATCCTCCTCGGCGAGTCCATCCTCTATCGAGACAACGGGGAATTGCTGAATGATTTTTTCATAATATTCAATCATCTCATCGGTTGTTCGCATCGAACCCTCAAATTTATATTTTCCATCTTCATAAAACCCGCTGGCAGCACAATCCACCGCCAGAAATATTTGTTCACCCGGTGTATATCCTGATTTCTCTATCGCTTCCATCAATAGCTCCAGTGCATCGGAATGCTTTTGCAGATTTGGAGCGAATCCGCCTTCATCTCCCACACTGGTGGATAAGTTCTTCTGGTGAAGCAATTTTTTCAAAGTATGGTATATTTCAGAACCGGCTCGGTAAGCTTCAGAATACGAATCTAATCCTGCGGGAACTATCATAAATTCCTGTATTTCCAGATTGTTATCGGCGTGTGCACCACCATTTATTACATTCATCTGGGGAACTGGCAGTAGTTTCGCTCCCACACCGCCGAGATATTTAAAAAGTGGCATCATCAATTCTGTTGCTGAACCGTATGCGACCGCCATACTGACACTTAATATTGCATTTGCGCCCAATTTGCTCTTATTCTCGGTGCCATCCAATTCGATTAGGAATTCATCGATATATGCTTGCTCAGACGACTCTAATCCCTCCAGCGCAGGACCGATTATTTCGTTAACATTTTCCACCGCCTTGGACACACCTTTACCATGCCATTGCTCTCCGCCATCGCGAAGTTCTAATGCCTCCCGTTTACCAGTAGATGCTCCCGAGGGCACCGCAGATGTCACTATTATTCCGCTTTCCAACCCTACTTCGCATTCTATGGTCGGATTCCCGCGCGAATCCAATATTTGCCGTGCATTGATATAAACTATACTCGACATAATACCTCCTGAAAATAATGGTGGGTATTCCAAATCTAAAATATATAATAATGAAACTTATAATTATCGATTAGTCAAGTAATAACTTTCATTTATACCTTTGTTATTTTTCAACCTCAAGGGAAAATTTTATTAATTATTTCAATAA
>QNEG01000026.1 GCA_003645115.1 bacterium
AAACAGAGGGGGATTAAATGCGATTTAAAGTTCAGATGAATGCTTTTGCGATTATACTAATTCTTTGTTCGGGAGTGTTCGGTTGGATATATTTGGGGCATTATGGTTACGGTCCCGATGAGGGCAGAGATATAGCGGTTTGCGCCGATGGCGGATTTTTTATTACCGGACGCTCATACGCATGGGCTACCGCAGACTACGACTGGGAAATTTTCCTAACCAAACTCGATAATATGGGTAATCAACAGTGGGTAAAACATTATGGACAATTGGGCGAGGGTTGTTATGATGCTGGTTGGAGTGTTTGCGCTACACCAGATTCCGGTTGCCTGATTGCAGGAAAGACTCAGTCTCCGCTGTGGGCTCCTTATCCATACTGGGACAATATGTTACTTATAAAGGTGGATAAAAATGGTGATACAGTATGGACTCGCTCACACGGTGGTTATTATTTCGATAGAGCGTGGTGGATTATTCCAATCCCCGGCACCAGCGAATATTTTGTATCCGGATGCACACATTCTTACGGTCCCTATGCTCCAGATGAAGAACAGTCTAATATATGGGTTATGAGACTCGATTCTCTGGGCGAAATAATATGTTATAATGCATGGGGAAATGATTTACCCGGTGCATCCGATTCCAGAGGATGCTGTCTGTCCAATGATGGCAATGGATTTGTGGTAGTCGGAGTGACCGATTATAAAGATACATCATATACCGAAGCGGAAACACTGGTTACCAGAACCATTGGAGAAGCAGTGGTATTGAAATACGATTACGATTGTAATTTAGTCTGGGAAAAAATCTATAATAGAGGCTATAATCACTACAGTCGAGGTATCGTTCAGGCTTATGGGGGTGGATATATTATGGTCACTCGTGACCAACTGGATAATCGCAGTTGGGTTTTGAGATTGGATGAAAATGGTGATACATTGTGGACTACTTATATCGGCGTAGATTCCACTGATAATAAGTATGCGACTTATTATATTGTAACGCGAGCACCCAATAGAGGTTATTATTTTTCCGGTGGTGGCGATGGTAAAGCGAGAATCCTATATACCGATGAATATCTCGAAAAAATTTGGGAACTGGAATGCGATTATGGTGATTATAGCGAAAGTTTCACCTGGGGTTCCTGTAAGACCACTCCCGATAGTGGATGTGTCGCCGCCGGAGAAACATTCTCTGTTTTACCCATTGAATATGAAGATGTATTCGCAGTGCGCTGTGATAGATGGGGTAATGATTTCACTTATTATCATTACTTGTCCGGTCGAGTTTATAATGCTATCACTCGAGAACTGATAGAAGGTGCAATTATTTATGATACCACTCATACCTGTAGCACCACTACCTTGGCAGGTGATTCTGTCGGTTATTACTATATCGATGATGTGTCTTCGGCGAGTGAGGTATTTGTCGCTCAAAAAGATGGCTACAATCCTGATACTGCCACTCTGGATATCTCGGATTTCGTATATCACGATTTTTATCTAACTCCAAATATTATGGTAAATCTTTCTGGCACTATATTGGATAGCGAGACATCTAATCCTATCGAGGGTGCGATAATAGATGTCCAAACTCCCACTACATCGGTAGCGGATACTTCCGGAAGTGGGGGAGAATATTCACTCGAAATTCCCGGTTTGATGCCAGCTACTTGTATCGTCTCCGCAGAAGAATATGTGTCAGAGACTTTGGTAGTCTCATTAGAAACAGATACAATAATCGATTTCGTGCTGGAAAGAACCACAGGAGTTGTGGACACCAGTTCATTGGTAGTGGATGAATATTCGCTGAAATGTTCGCCAAATCCTTTCAATTCAGTGTGCAATATTAAGATACCCATACAGGATGGATATAAACAAAGTAGCGTAAAAATACAGGTTTTCGACTTGAGGGGAAATTTTGTCAAGATTATATACGAGGGCAAATTCTCAAACCGCGAATATGTATGGAATGCTGACGAAAATATCTCCAGCGGGATATATATAGTAAATGCGATTATCGGCGAGCACAGTTTCAATAGAAAAGTGGTATTGCTGAAGTAATTACATCGAATTCTCTATTATTCAAATTTGTCCTGCTGCATTATCAGAATGATGTATGTGTTTTGCTCGAGTGATTATCTTTAAAACACCCTATAATCCAAAGATAGCACGAAATGTCTGATTGGTGCGATATTGTTTTCTATTTCTGTGTAGTTATAGTTGAATGCGTTATTGACTCGGGCAGAAATATTGAATGCTCCCAGAACCCATTTTGCATAAAAATCGACCACTTTTTTGTCCACTGCCGGGGAATTGGTGAATAGTGCGTATTTGGGCTTGGATTTGTATCTGAAATCTGTGCCCAGTGTTAGATTATCCCAGATGGAATAACCCATCGATGCGGTTACCGAATGGTCTGGGCGATAGGGCAGTTTCTCATCGGTTTCCAAATCCACCGAAGATGTAAACATATAGCCACCGGACAAATTAAGTCTTCCCAATTCGAGATTTCCAGTAATTTCACCGCCATAAATCCTAACTTTATGATAATTTTTGAATTGGAATACGAACCCATAAATTGGTCGAGGTTCTATCATATTCTGATAGAGATTATAAAAGAGCGCTCCGGTGAAAATATATTGATTTTTCGCATAACTCATTCCCAATTCGGTGGTATATCCTCGCTCGGGTTCCAGATCTGGATTTGGTTCTACGCGAATTATTCCGCCGGCATTGGTTCGAGTGAATAGCTCCGCCATAGTGGGAATCCGAAATCCCGAGGATAGATTTGCTCGAAGTGTCAGGTTCTCTGTTAGATGATAGATTATGGATGATTTTGGGCTGATACCGATGAAAAAATCGGTGTTTGCGGAATCCACCCAGAATAGGTCGAATCTTCCGCCGATATTGAATACTACCGGGTGTATATATGAAATTTCATCCTGAATGAATATTGCGCCACCCCATCCGATATGGTCTCCGAATGTTACTGATGTATTATTCATAAATGCGAATTCTCCACCACCGGAGATAAGTTGTTTATCCCAGGTGAAAATCAGTTGCGCATCGGCGCCGATTTTGTTCCCCCGTGATGCCTCCAATTCATATTGTTCGGTATCTGTATTGTATATCTTGCTATTCCAGTTGCTGAATATGTCATACAATTTCCCAGTGAAAAACAGATGTCGCGATGGAATATCATCCTCATAAATCAGTGCACCGAACACTTTCGATGACCATACCCTATCATTTTCTCTGCCTGGTTCTGTGTTCAATGCTTTCTTTGGGCTTTCCCACTGAAAATAGCTCGCTCTATCTTCATACCCCAGATTTAAAAAAGTTGTAATCGATTTGTAGTCAGAGAATTTATGATTATATTTTAAAAATGATTTACCCCTGATAAAATCGTCTCCCTGACGATAGCCATCAGATTGAGTTATATCGGCAGTGGCTAAATAATAGCTATTGGTTGTTTTGCTACCCCAGAGGAATCCGACATTTTTCAGTGTCAATGTCTTATTTGTCCAATTCCATTCTTCCCAGACTGGTTCGTCATATACACCCAGTTTGCTAAATATTTTCAATTCACCATTGGGGTTAGCTCCACTGATGATTTTGGATGGTTTCTTGGTGACTATATTCACTGTTCCACCGATAGAGCCGGAGCCATAAAGTGCCGAACCTGCTCCTTTTACCACTTCCACCTGAGATACCGCATTGGTGGGAAGTGCATCCCATTTTATTTCACCGGTATCGCCAGCTATCACTGGAACTCCATCTATAAGCATAGTCACTCGACTTCCACAACCCTGAGAATAACCGGAACTATTTCTAATAGATATCTGATATTTATTTATGGATACTCCGGGAATGTGTTCTATTGCGTCCTTAATATCGGTGGTAGCTCTTTCTGCCAAAATATCGCCCGATGCCACAGTGGTGGAAACCGGTGTATCGAGAATACTTTGTTCCACTCGCGATGCCGCCACTACTACTATATCCCCTATCATTGCTTCAGATTGCATAACGAAATTGAGTTCTCTATCTCCCGAGATGGTAAGAGATGTATCTATATCACGGAAACCCACCGCAGTGACTTTGAATTTATGCACTCCCGGACCGATTTCCAAAGTATAATATCCCTCGATATCAGCAGTAGTGCCGGTTTTTTCGGCGGGAAGATAAATATGTGCTGCCGGGATTGCCTCACCAGTTGGCGAGCTTATTCGTCCGTTTATTGTATAACCCATTATTGTTCCGCAAAAAAATACGAAAAATATAATAATTGTGCCTAAACTTTTCATATTGCTTACTCCTGAATTATAGTTTTTATTATTGAATAGTCGATGAACATATTCATAATAATAAAATAGGTTTTTTTCTGAAGGCAAGTAAAATGCTATTTATTAAAACACCAGCAAAAATAAATCTCTGTTTATATATAATCAGACAGCGTGAGGACCGATTTCACGATATATTTTCTATTATGCAATCGGTCAGTCTTTATGACTATTTGCGGATAGAAAAAGGAGAAAAATATTCTCTTATCATCTGCAATGATAGAATATCGGGAGAGAATATTATCACTAAAGCCTGGCGAAATATATCTGATTATGTGGGCAGTGAAATTCCTGTGGTGGTTCATCTTAAAAAAAATATTCCGCAATCCGCAGGTTTAGGCGGCGGTAGTTCTGATGCTGGTGCATTTATTTTAGCGCTAAATAAATTATTCAAACTCGAACTAAATCGTCAGGAATTACTGAATATCGCCGCAAAAACTGGTTCTGATGTTCCTTTTTTCATTGGAACCGGAATGTCGATAGTTCAGGGACGAGGTGAAATAATTCATCAAATTAATTTACCTATGGATTATTACATAGTTTTAATAGTGCCAAAATTTGTTGTAAATACTGGCGAGGCTTATTCGAACTTGAGAAATTACTTGACACCACCCGATAATGTCAGCAACTTATTAAATTGTGATTCCGATGAATTATTCTGGGATTTGGTGCCCGAATTTGCCAATAGTTTTAATGATTTGATATTGGAACAGCATCCAGAAGTCGCAGACCATTTTCGACTATTGGAAGATTTTGGCGCCGAATATGTATCTGTTTCTGGTAGCGGGTCATCGTATTTCGGAATATTCAGGAACCGAGAGAATGCGATATCTGCAAGTGAATTCGATTGGAATAGCGATGTGTTTTTGTTGAAACCGGTCAGGATTGAAAAAGAACTATATGGGGCGTAGCCAAGCTGGCAAGGCAGCGGCCTTTGGAGCCGCCATTCGGAGGTTCGAATCCTCCCGCCCCAGATAAGTCAGCGATTTCCCGATTTTGCAGGATAATCGTAGGGAGATATTATGGACGCATTAAAAATTATCATAGGAAGGTCTAATCATAAACTGGGAGAAGCTATCACGCGATGTTTGGGTATCGAACCCACAGATGTATTGTTGACCAATTTTGCCGATGGTGAAATTAGGGTGCAGATACTGGAAAATGTCCGGGGAAAGGATGTATTTATTATCCAATCTACTCAACCACCAGCAGATAATTTGCTGGAATTATTGTTGCTTCTGGATGCTGCAAAACGAGCCAGTGCCAGAAGAGTCACTGCGGTTATTCCTTATTTTGGATATGCCAGGCAGGAACGAAAGGATAGACCACGAGTGCCCATTTCTACTAAATTAGTGGCAAATCTTATCGTCTCGGCGGGTGTCGATAGAGTCTTAACTATGGATCTTCACGCTCCAGCTATTCAGGGTTTTTTCGATGTCCCCACCGATCATCTTATCTCGGATTTAGTGTTCGCAGAGTATATTCGTGCAACTATGCAGGATAAGGTAATAAACGGTGAGATTGTGATAGTTTCACCGGATATTGGTGGAGTTAGAAGAATCGATTTTCTATCTGGAGAACTTGGAGCGAATATCGCCATAATAAATAAGAAACGCACAGCAGTTAATAAGGCAGAGGCACAAAGTTTAATCGGTGCAGTGAAAGGGAAGACTGCCATTATAAGAGACGATATTGTGGATACTGCTGGCACTATTAAGGAAGCTGCCGAATTGTTGAAACAAGAAGAACACGGTGCAAAATCGGTTTATGTTCTTGCTACTCATCCATTATTTTCTCCACCAGCAGTGGAAAGGATTTCCACTTCACAAATCGATAATTTGGTTGTCACAGATACTATACCATTGAAGCAGGATGCCAAACAGAAATTGACTCCCGATATTGTGAAAGTGATATCGGTAGCACCGTTATTCGCTACCGCAATAAAGTGTATTCACGAGGAACGTTCTCTCAGCGTCCTGTTTCAAAAAACACAAACACTCAATTTATAGCTTGTCTATATCCAATGGAAGTATTTTATTGAAAACTAATATATAGGAGGATAAAATGAAAAGTATTCCATTAAAAGCAGAAGTCAGGGAGCGGACCGGTTCTAACGAGGTTCGGCGACTCAGAAAAGAGGGTTTCATTCCAGCCGTGTTCTACGGACCCGGTGATGTGCATATACTGCTGAAAATATTTAAAAAGGATTTCTCCAAGATTATACACACTCGCGCTGGAGAACATGCAATGGTGGAATTACATATCCAGAATGAAACCGGCGAGGAGAAATATCTTTCCGTGATAAAAGAAATTCAGCACGACCCGGTATCAGATTTAATTATCCATGCAGATTTCGAGCATATTCAGATGGATAAACCTTTCCTGTTCAGATTGCCTATCGAATTTGTGGGAACTCCAGTGGGAGTGACAGAAGGTGGCGTTTTTGCTCCTCATCTTTACGAAATAGATGTAATATGTGCTCCCAAAGATGTCCCCGATATAGTCGAGGTCGATGTCAGCGAAATCGCTCTCGGTGATTCAATTCATATCAAAGATATTTCTATCCCCAATGGAGAAATAAAAAATGATCCCGAAGAAACTATCGCTACTGTGGTGAAACCTCGAGGTATAGAAGAAGTTGTAGAGGAAGCAGAAGAAGAACTCGAACTTGTGGAAGGCGAAGAGGTAGCCGAAGTTGAGGAAGGTGAAGAAGAAAAAACAGAAACTGAAGGCGAAGAAACTAAACCCGAGCAGTAGGAGAATCATTAAGTATGAAAAAATATTCTTTCTGCATAATAATTTTTTGGGTGATTATTTGGTTTGCCGGATTGTTGTTCGCCCAGCTTCCGTTCCCAGTTGAGCAATATAGAAAATTGATAGAAGAGCAAACTGGTGAAATACCACCTTCTGAAAAAGTTAAAAGGTATAAATCCCCTCAATATTATGAAACAATGGATACTACGATATTGCCGACTCGAGAAGTAAGGGAAGTATATATGTATCCTGGGGAACTGGAATCACTCTATGTGGATACATTGCCCTATTTTGATGAACCAGTGATAATGAATGGGGAGACTATTCAGGTGATTAGGAAGGCTACTCCCAGATATTTAAAACGATTTGGCGCAGATTTTTTTGAAAACATCCCCGATGTCCAGACTGCACAATTGCCTGTCTCAGGTAAATATGTCCTGGGTAGTGGCGATCAATTAGTGCTTAATGTATGGGGTGGATTGAATGCACAATACGAATTAACTGTGGATAGAGAAGGTAGTGTATATATACCTCAGGTCGGCAATATTGCAGTTGGCGGTTTGACACTGGATTCTGCGGAGTCCACAATAAAAAAAGCTCTTTCAGCTAATTTCTCCGATTTTAGCGCAAACCTTACTTTATCTCAGGTGAAATCGGTTAGAGTATTCGTGGTCGGTCAGGTGAAATATCCCGGAGTGTATGATTTACCCGGAATTTCCCGACTGATGAATGCATTGGTGGTTGCTGGTGGTCCAAATTCGGTGGGTTCATACCGTAATATTATAGTGTATCGTGGCATGGGAAAAATCACCACTTTCGATATATATGAATTCATAAATGGGGAACAGGCATCGGGTAATCTCCAACTCGCTACCGGTGATATTGTGATTGTCCCTCACTATGATATTCTGGTTAAACTACGAGGTATGGTGAAAACTCCCGCAAAATATGAATTACTTCCCGATGAAGATATAGGAGATTTGCTGAGATTTGCCGGTGGGATTACTCCACAAGGCAATAGAAACGCAATTTTTGTGGATAGAATTATCTCCGGAGTGCATCGCTCATTAACCATTAATATTACTGATTCTACGCAAGCACATACCAAGCTATCCGATGGAGATGATATATCTGTATTCCCGGTAAATCCATATCGGGAACAAATTGTATTCTTGGAGGGATATGTTTCTCAACCCGGTGCTTATGGATGGTTCGAGGGAATGAAAGTGTCTGACCTTTTCGAAGGGGAAAATTCGATATTTGAAAACACATATATGCAAAGAGTAGATATTCTTCGAAAAACGAGTGAGGGAAAAAGGAAATTGTTATTTACCAATTTGTCTCGAGCATTGAGCGGAGATTCTACTTATAATATTAGTTTGATGCCTCATGATAAAGTAATTGTATATTCTCTGATGGATTTTATGGAAGATGAAACTGTGAATATATATGGAGCGGTGCGCGATCCGGGAGTTTATCCACTGTATGAAAATATGCGATTATTAGACCTTATATTCGAGGCTAAGGGGGTTAGAGATAATGCATATTTAGATAGTGCAGAAATTGTTAGGATAGAAGATGGTAAAAGCATCCGAAAAATTAATATTCCATTAAACAAAATATTTTCCAATCCTGATTCACCTGAAAATATTTTATTAAAAAAGGACGATTTTTTATTCATAAGAAAAATTCCCGACTGGCAAACATTAAGACAGGTTACTATATTGGGTGAGGTTAATTTCCCTGGAACATACGCATTGGTATCGGATGATGAAAAATTGTCCAATATAATTAAAAGAGCTGGCGGTGTTACTAACGATGCTTTCCTCGATGGTGCGATATTTATTCGCCCTATTATATCCGAGCAGATGGAACGAAAAAATATATTGAAGGTTATTCGGAATACACAGCAATTATTTAAGGACACTCTCGGACAAATAGATACGACTTCATTACTATTTTTCTGGGATCCTGCCGAATTAAGAGAAATAATTATCGATATGAACAAAATAGTTCAGGGTGAAACGGATATCGTAATGGAAGATGGTGATACTGTATTTATTCCTAAGGTTCCCGATGGAGTTAGTGTGGTGGGTGCGGTTGGTGCTAATGGGACTGTAAAATATATTCACGGTGCAAAATTGAAATATTATATTAGTAAAGCTGGTGGTATTACTAAAAATGGTGATAAAAGTGAAATGAGATTGGTTAAACCCAGTGGAAGAGTGGTAAAAGTGGATATGGGTTATAAAGAAGTAGGTCCTGGCGATGTTATCGTGGTTCCTCAAAAAATAAGAAAAGAAAGCGATGTTTTAGGCACATTGAGAGATATAGCGATGGTGCTTTCCAGTGTTGCCACTACTCTATATATAATACTAAAACTATGAATATTATAAAAATTTGGGAAATAGTAAGGAAATTATGGGATGACAGAAAATTAACTATGCCAATAATTCTGGCATTTTTTTTGGGTTCCATAATGTATGCGCTCTTTCTCCCTAACGAATATACTTCGACCGCAAAATTTTTACCTTCCGGTGCAGGTGGCGGTCCATTTGGCTTTATCTCGGGATGGTTACCCAATATGATTGAAAAAATGACAGAGGAAGGAATTTCCAGCTTTCTATTCCCCGATATGCTTAAAAGCAGAACCGTGTTAGTCGCCGTGGCTCGAGAACCTTTCGATTCCACATTGAAAAAACACACCGGAAAACAAAATTTAATGGAATATCATAACTGGAATACTCCAGACGATATAGTTAAAGGTTTTTCCACTTATGGTGTGGTGTATTATTCATTCGATAAAGGAATTACTGAAATAAAATATACTGCCAATGATCCCCGAGTGGCGTATTTTGGCGCAACCACATGGATAGATAAATTATTCTGGTATCTCGAGGATAGATTGCAAACGGAAGCTCGAAGAAATTATGGGTATTTAAAAGAAAGATACAATGAGGTAAAACGGAGTTTAAAGAATGCCGAGGACAGTCTCACCGCGTTTATAAAAACACATCGAAATTATGATTCCGATGCAATAGTGAATCTTGAATATAAAAGATTACTTACAATGGTGGAATCGAGAAGAAATATATATGAATTTATAGTCCAGCAGATGGAGAATGAGAAATTGGATATGGTAAAAGCTGTCCCCACTGTAAAAATATTAGATTCTCCTGCGATTCCAACTAAAAAGAGTGGTCCTCAAAGATCGCTTATAGTTGCAGTGGGTTCGATTATTGGTCTTTTTGTGGCTATAATTTTATTGATTTTAAAAAATGCTGCTCACCGTTTAAAGGAACATATCAGTCAAAAAAATGGATAAAATCGAGTGGAAAATCGCCAAAAAAATTCCCTATTCTGTTTTGGTATTTTTATTCTCTATAGGAACTATTTTGGGTGGGTTTTATCTATATAAAACACAAAGACATCGATTGGTGATATTATTAGCGGGAATATCTTTTGTGTTAATTTTAATTTTTTTAAATCCAGCGCAAATTGCAATAGGATTGATATGGATAACACAGATATTTCCAATGGATACCGCAATACCATTGGGCAGTGTCAAGGCTCGACCCTGTGAACTTTATGGACTTATAATAATTCCTGTCTGGCTTATTCTTTATGTTTTACCCGAAAGAAAAAGAATGGAAATTAAATTCGGTTGGATGGAGTTTTTTTTATCGATGTATATTTTAGTCCTTATAATAAGTATGATACAAGGAATTGTAGCTGGCAATTATAAGGGATTGAATGGTTCGATGTTCCGCATCGATGTGTTTCGTGGTCCATTCTATTTTTTTCTATTTTTCTTTTTTATCAAGGTTATTAATTTAAAAGATGAGTTAGAAGAAACATTCGTAAAGCAATGGTTCTATGCTACTATCGCTACTTGTCTTGTCCTTGCATCAATGATAATAATAAGAGCAATAACAAGGGCATCGTTCTCATTGTGGGGTTTTAATGTTCAATTATTTAGCTTTGGATGGGGATTTTCGTTCGCACTCGGACTCATTGTAAATAAGCGATGGTTCTTATTGAGTTTATTTTACTCCGTTGTTCTATTTTATTTTGCCTCCAGAAC
>QNEG01000027.1 GCA_003645115.1 bacterium
ATATTTTGCGGGGGATTAGCTCAGTTGGGAGAGCACAAGCTTTGCAAGCTTGGGGTCACCGGTTCGAATCCGGTATCCTCCATAAAATTTGATTTATTTGACATTTCAAGAGAAAGCAATAACGGGGCCCAGTAGCTCAGTTTGGTTAGAGCGCGCGCCTGATAAGCGCGAGGCCAGTGGTTCAACTCCACTCTGGGCCAATTTTATCCCATCAAAAAAATTTCTTTTTACCTTACTAATAATACTGTGCCATTGCAGAGGACTTCACCATCACCAGCGACTATTACATATATATATAGTCCAGGTGGCAGTGGATTTCCATTGTTATCCAACCCGTTCCAGCTACGAATATAATATTCCTCATATTCTCCGATAGGACCGATTTCATCACTATACACCTCGATATTCCGCATATTCAATATGTGGAGAACAGCATTTTCGCTATACATATTAGGATAGTCGAAAATCACTATTTCATTGTATGAATCATTATTCGGAGTGAATGGATTGGGATGAATATAACATCCCACTTCGGGTTCGACAGTGAACCACCACTCGGCAAAATTACAATTGGGGTCACAGTAATCGGGTTTATCGCAAGCTGTTAGACGCAATCCGACAGTATCGCTGGGCGGGAATATCAATCCTGCCAGTTCGCTGTGGAAAAGCAATGTTCCACTCATATTGTCAGAACTATTCCATTCCAGCACCGAACCATCGACAGTATATGGAATCTCTTTCACATATAGCACCACAGACGAGGTGGATATTCCAGCGAGATTATCGGTAATGGTAAACCTAACATCTGGCGAACTGGAACGAACCATCATTCCGCTGTCCGGGAATTCGAGTATAAATTCAGGTGGTTGTAAATCCACTTGGAATGTATATGTCAATTCCTCCCACATCGGGTTTCCGAGTTCATCCAGGACACCGGTTAAGCTAACCGTTACGGTTTGCTCATTAGTGAAATAGTCATCAGACGGTGTGAATATTAGTTCCTCTGTGGATTCCATATATTCGAGTTCCGGGTCGGAAATATCATATACCGAACCAGCAATATTTAAGGTTATGCTGGATTCATCGATACCATCCGGGTCCCACAGATGAATTATAATCTGCTGGTCGTCGCAGGCAGTAATACTATCTGGCAATGGGATAATCGGTTCTGCACTCGGTCCATCCAGGATGGGCACTGTCCATTCCGCATAGCCCAAACTCATATCTGCCAGATTACAGAAATCGTAATCTCCATCATACGCATACACTCCGATAGTTACTGTGCAGGTATCGTCGTATGGACCTATATATCCATCGGCGATATATTCACAGTGGACGATGCCGGAAGGTTCTGTCCAGCAATCCTCTAATCGCATATCGATACTATCACAGTCTGTTTCCAGTTCACCATCGGTATCATATACCATAATGGGTGTATATCCTGCAATATCTGAGATTCCGGATGAATCATATATTTCCACCGATGGGGTAAACGAAGTCCTGGTGGAAACATAAGCCGGTAGGAAATTGGTAAATGATGGCGGACTAATATCGTCGTCGAGAATATAGAATTCCCAAGAATAATTGCTCTCATTTGGTCCACAGTAATCGGGAATGGTATCCTGTGCGAATACTCTGATATGGATTGTGGTCATCTCGGGGAAATATATTCCATCCACAATTTGACTATCCTCACACCAGGAATAATCCAGTCCGAATTCCTCGTGGTCCACCAGGCTCGGTTCGACTATCAGCGTGGTATCATCATAGGAAATAGCAGGATTTCCCCAGTGTAATGTAATCGGTCCGGTGGCGCTGAACACATTCTCTATCTCTATCAGGAAACTGTCAGGATTAACAGTTCGGAGAGAATCTATAACTTTCACTCCGATTTCAGCTTGCCAATCGTATATACTATCGGTTGGATATTGATTCCAGAAGACCGGGGGAGAGAGATCGACAAACCACTGCCAGCATAATGGTAATCCCTCGATAGATGTTCCGGCTTCATCGCAGACACTGTCCAGACATACATCTACAGTTTGCCCATCGCTCCAGGGACTGGCTGGCGTGAATGTAAGTAATGGTTCCGACCAATCCAGCATAATTCCACTAACCATATAAGTAGTCGATTCCACAGTTAGTCTGATAGATGTCGGGTCTATGGGCAATCCACTATCGGGTGGAGTTATACGGATGATAATTTGTTGGTTATCGCAGGTGGACCAGGTGGACTCAAGCGGTTCGACTATTTCTGGTGCACCAGTAGGGCAGGGGTCGGTATAGAATGGTGGGTCGAATCCGCCGGAGAATGTATCTCCGATAACTATCACCGGACCGCAAATTTCCTCAAACCCACCAGAATCTGGTGTCCATTCGCAGGTGTCTCCTTCGCAATCGATGGGAATACATAAATTATATGCCTCGATAAACCAAGTATGATATTCTCCGCAGGGGAATGGACCCACAGTGTAGCAGGTATCGGTAATACCCTCGACCACCACAGCGCCATCCACGAATACATCGAAATAAATTGGAGTTTCTCCCTCGGGCATTTCCCAGCATAGTTCTACCTCGCCGGGGGGTAAAGTGTCATTGGGTTCTGGTGTAATCCATCCGAATGGACCGGGTGATTCGTGCTCGTAATACACTGTCATAGTGTCATAATCTGAACAACCCACACCATCGATTAGTTCGACATAAAGAGTAACCGTGGATTCTGGTTCGAAGAAGAAAGAGCTATCATCGGATACCGTGGTTCCATCGAGGTAATGCCAGGAAATATCGACAGGTCCTACCATAGCACCAGAAATAACCGGTGAACATCCGATAAATGCGGCGCCATCCGGACAAACCCATATATCATCGCCTGCATTTACCTGTGGGTCGCTGACCGTAACATAAACAGTATCGTATGCGGTGCATCCAGTAGAATCGGTAACCTCGATTATATATTCGGTAACTGTTCCAATGGGTGGAATTGCGGTAATATCTTCTATATGTCCACCAGAAATTGCGCCTGCAGGTGACCATAAATAACTATATGGTGGGACTCCGTCATTGGTGGTAGCATTTATCACAAATTCTACCGGTCCATCAGGATTACAAATAACTGTATCATCCATTTCGATTTCCACTGTCAAATCGCAATCCATTATCCAGATTAGATAACAAGTGTCGATTTCGTTTGGAGCGCAATAATCCGGTGAATCTCCCGCATAGAAACATATTTCTATTGTATCTCCTCTATCAGGGATTAATCCAGCGCATTCCATATCGAGAGCATAATGCGTTCCCGACCAGATAACACAGGGTTCAGAAATGTGGTATGGAGTTCCATCTACGGTGGCATATATCAGGGAGTCATCTACCCCAGAACCGGCATCGGTCACATCCATTTCCACCATAGTAACAGTGCCAAGTATATGCTCTCCAGGTGCGGGAATCATTCCCGAAATCACCGGCGGAACTAAATCTATCGTGAAACTCCACACCACAGGAGCAGATTCCAGCGGATTACCATAGGTATCTTCGGCTGTGAGAAGTGAACATATGACTACTGTTCCATCAGTCCATAATGCCGATGGAGTAAATACCAATGAATCAGCGGGTGCAGGGAAATATTCCAATTCTGCATCGGCGGTGGTGTAATGAGTGCCATTGATGGAAATTTCTATGGTGCTTTCCACCACTCCATCCATATCGGCGAGATTTATAATAATCTGCTGGTCATCACAGGCGGAATAAGTTCCATCGAGTGGCTCTAATGGATTAGCTCGAGGACCGCCAACCGGAATAGAAAATTCCCAGCAGGTGTCCAACTCATTCGGTGGACAGAAATCGGGTGCATCATCGGCACTGACGCAAAATTCTACATTATCTCCACCTTCCAATGTAATACCCATCGTGGAGAAATTGGCAGAAATAATTCCACCGCTGGAATCTACTCCAGCATCGGAGAAACCGAAACAGATAGGTGCGGCGCCAGATACCGAAACGCAAATTTCGAATGTCTCCCAATCCACACCGGCGATGTGGTCTAATAATCCGAATGTCACAGTTGGAGTGAGCGTAGCAATTTCTGCGCCATCACTGGGCCATGCGCCCGGTGGAACATAAGGCGGAGATAAGTCGATAGTATAACTCCAAGAATAAGTAGTGGTAAGTGGATTTCCCACAACATCCTCCGCAGATATTAGGACAATTTCTACTACTTCGCCATCGGAGAAATCCTCGTCCGGTGTGAAGCATATTATCGAGTCGGCATAATTTAATTCGGGGTCGGATAATGTATATTCTGTTCCGTTTACCGAAACCACGATAGTGGCGGGAGCGACTCCGTGAGAAACAGCAGTATCCACCAGGCTGAAACAGAAACCCTGATTACCGCAGGAGGAAATAGCGTCATTCAATGGACCCGAACTGGCAGGGTCATATATATCTTCAGCAATCGGTCCATATAGATCGACCTGAAATGTCCAGCAGAAATCGAGCACATTCGCCGGGCAATACGATGTATCCACTAAATCGTGCAATGAAATGCAAATTTCTGCGGTATCATTATGCGGGAATGCACCATCGTAAGTTATTATCCAGTAAGTAATTTCGCCATCGGTGGAATCGATGATAGTATATGATGCTGGGTTTCCATCCACCCAGAAATCTATATCCGATGTATCTATTCCAGAAATGGAATCGGCGAGTATTATATATACTCCCGGAGATGCAGTAGAAATGGTATCTCCATCGAGCGGATAGAATTCATATACAATCGGCGATGTAATATCCACAATGAACCAGCCATCGATAGAAGTGACCAAGGATTCACCGAGAACATCCTCGGCATAAAGTAATGCCCAATGGACACTATCGCCATCCGACCACAATGGCGATGGAGTGAAAGTCAATGTGTCCGGTTCCCAATTCAATCTGGAATCATCCACACCGATTATTTCATCACCGATTTGGAATTGTATAGATGAAGATTCTATACCTACTGCGGATGAGATGGTTAAGATAATTTGTTGGTCTGCGCAAGAGAGAGTCGCACCGATTTCTGGGGTAATCAATTCCGCTACCGGCGCTTCCGAGACCAACTGGAAATTCCAGCAAGTATCCAATTCATTGGGTGGGCAATAGTCCGGGTTATCCGTAGCATTAACACAAACCTCCACATTTTCACCGGCAGAAAATTCTATACCGATTTCATCCAGGTCAACATAGAAATTTACTCCATCCCAAGTGACTCCATAATCGCCAATCAGGAATGTCTCACTGCCGGTGGACCAGGTGATAGTGAGTTGCACACTGGATTCGAGTAATCCAGATAGGATGTCCTGGATAGAGAAACCCACTACGGGAGATGGGTCTGCGATAATTGCGCCATCGGGTGGCACGAATGCCGATGCTACCGGTGGACTTAAATCTACTCGGAACCAAGAACAGAATGTGTCCACAGAGACTCCATATATGTTCGCTGCGGAATCGAGGCAGAACCAGACCGAATCGCCATCCGACCATAATGGGTCAGGGACAAAATATAGCGTGTCATTCACATAAGTCAGATGCGGAACGGTAGTATCATAGGCGGTTCCATTCACCGACAATCTAATAGAATTTGCATCGATACCCAATGGGTCGAATATTCTGATAATAATGTTCTGGTCCTCACAAGCCGACCAGGCACCCTCGAATGGTTCTATTAATGCTGCCATAGGGAAACCACACTCTTGAGTATTGAAATCCCATATCTCGCTGGTATCCGCACCGCAGATATTTTCCACAACCACATACCAGTTATGATTCTCACTGCAATCAACAATGACTATGTAGGTAGTATCGGATAAATATTCCACCAACAGTTCACCATCATAATAGACAGAGTATGTAAATGGACCACCGCCCTCGGTGGGACTCGACCATACAAGTGTTACATTTCCCGGCAAAATACCAGCGGAATCATCCGGTGGAGAGAACAACACTATCCCATCGGGAGATATTCTGGTGGAGAATGTCCATATCTCGCTGGTATCCGAACCGCAACTATTAGTTGCTACCACATACCATTCCAGTGTGTCATCGCATTCCACAGTGATAGTATAATCTGTGGAGGTTAACCCAGTTGCGACCGGAATACCATCCACATAGACATCGTAGGTGAATGGTTCGCTACCCGATGTGGGTTCATCCCAGTTAAGATTTATATCTCCAGGCGGAATTCCCTCGGTGCTATCGGCAGGAGAGACCAGAGCTATTCCCTCCGGTCCAGTCTCGGTGGAGAATGTCCATATCTCGCTGGTATCCGAACCGCAAGTATTAGTTGCTACCACATACCATTCCAGTGTGTCATCGCATTCCACAGTGATAGTATAACTTGTGGAGGTTAACCCAGTTGCGACCGGAATACCATCCACATAGACATCGTAAGTGAATGGTTCGCTACCCGATGTGGGTGGATTCCAGACTAAATCTACATCGCCAGCGGGAATTTCTGTCGAACCATCGGCAGGCGATGATAATGTAATTCCCTCCGGTCCAGTCTCGGTATAAAATACCCAGGTGGAGGATGTTATGGTGCCACAATCGTTGTATGCCTCCACATACCATTGAATAGTCTCGTTGCAGGCGACAGTGATTTCGAACTGGCTGGAGGTAAGTCCAGTGGCATAAGGACTCCCATCGATATAAAGATTATAATATATAGGAGAACTACCCGATGCATCGGTCCAGTCGAGGGTTACATTTCCCGGTGGAATTTCAGTGGTGCCATCTGGCGGAGAAATCAGTGAAAGCCCATCAGGTGAAGTCATAGTGGAGAATGTCCAGGTGGGAGAATTCTCCGTTCCGCAGGAATTTTCAGCCTGCACATACCAGGAATGAGTTTCATCACAGGCGAGAGTGGTGCACCAGAAAGTATCTGTAATTCCCGATGCTACCAGAGCGCCATCGAAATATACATTGAATATGACATCGGATTGATAATACCAGTAAAGACAGGTATCACCCGGTGGAATATCGGTTGCCCCATTGAATATAGATATCAATGTCGGTGCGGTCGGTAGTGGTAGGACTTCCACCCATACGGAGTCGGTAGCATCACATCCTGCATCATCGGTAACCGTGCAATAATACCATTGGCTGGATGATGGCGATGCATTGGGATTTGCTGAAATCGGGTTATCCAGTCCGCCAGCGGGATACCACACATAACTATATGGAGCTATACCACCGGAAACAGTGGCATTAAGTGTAATACTGCTGCCTTCGCAAACTTCCGCCGGGACAGGTCCACAATCCACTGTTATCTCCGGACTCACTGTGACTACCGAAGTATCACGGTCACAACAGTCATTATTGCATACCTCCACCCAATATTGTGTGGTGCTGGTAGGAGACACCGAGATATAATCTGTTCCGCTCGCTCCAGTTGACCAGGTGATGGAAGTATATGAACCAGTGATAGTCGCAGTTAGCGTGGTGCTCTCACCATAACAAATCGTTCTATCTGGGATGGATACAGTAGGTTGTGGATATACATTTATGGTGACACTTGATGTTCCCTCACAATCTGCGCCATCGGTGACGGTGAAAGTGTAAGTAGTAGTGGTAGTAGGGCAAGCTTGCGGGTCTGTGCTGTTAGGGTCTGATAATCCAGTGGTCGGTGACCAATACCAGTTCCAGGTAATGGTTCCACCACCACTACCGAATACATTCACATCATCCACATACCAGCCGGGATAGATAACAGAATAGTCCGAACCGAAGTGCCATCGAAGTCTAATATTCCCACCTACATAAGGTGTCAAGTCGAAAGTTGCCAATCTCCAGGTAGCATCGTGTCCAGAATAGCAGGGTTCATCTGGAATACCGACATTCCCCGATGATGCAGCATCCTCGGGATAATCACCGGTGGGAGTAATAATATTCCAGCTGGAACCACCATCGGTGGAAATTTTCACATTCCCGCCATCAAAATAACCTTCCGTATCATAATAGTGCCAGAAAGTCAAAGTAGCATCACTGCAGATAGATAAATCTATATTCGGTGATGTAAGTGTCCAGCTTACATCATTGGAATAGTCGCCGCTGAGATTTGTTCCCCAGCAATATGGATTAGTATGTGCGCTACCTGGGCCAGAAGTAGGAGTTCCCCATTGCCAGGAACCGCTGGCGGAGAAACCGCCATTGTCCGAGTCGAAATTTGTAGAAAAACCGGGGCAGGAACCACCGCCACCACTGGTAGTGCCAGGGTCAGCGTGGATAAATGTGCATTCTCCCTCGCAAATATCATAATCATCCGCCCAGGCGCTGGGAGTAGGTTCTGGAATAGGTTCTGGAATAGTTACACAATAATTTTCGGTTATCGGTCCGCCTTCATCGTAATTTACAATAATTGTATAACATTGCGTGGTTCCATAAGCTGATATGGGGATATCCACTTGCCAGTTAACCATTTGAGAACCGCCATATCCAGCGATAGAGGAGAAATAAGTAGATATGGGGTCTCCGCCAACATAATTTAGGTCTGCTCCAGTGAGGTCGAGAGTTACAGTCACATTATTTGCTGTGGCAGTGCCCATATTGGTAATTAAAGCTGTCAATGTCATCGGGTCGGGGTCAACCGCACCACAAGTAGCACTTATTGTAGGTGGATTATGTGAGAGAGTGAGTCCAGTCCCAGAAATATCTCCTATTCCATAATATGTGACATATACCACCGAATCACCGGGGCAAATATATCTGGGATACCATTTCACCATAGTGGCAGAATCACCGAAACCAGCGCCGGTATCGGTAATCCAATCGGCATCATCCCAACCATTTCCCACCGATGAGGGCCAACTACCATACCAGAATATATCCGGCATAGTAGCCTCGAAACCGATAAGAATTCCCAGCGCCACCAGATCACCTGCGCCGGGTGGAAATCCATTTTCATATGCTCGCCAGATAGGCGGAATATCCGGAGCAAAAAATATCTCTGCAATGCCAGTATATCCAAATGCAGTGGAAATTTCTGCTGCGTCGTTCCAATCCAGCATAGTGTCGTAATAGACTATACATCCACAATTATGGCAACCGCTATCGGCAGGTTTCATTACCGCCTTAAATCTTATTTGCTCGTTCTCACCAGGGGTAGTTCCCAGACGAACAGGAACTATCTCCTGACGAATATATACTCCATTATAATTATTCCAGATCGAAATTACAGTATCGCCACTCATATAATTGGAACTGGTATTGGGCAGTGCTTCACTCGTTTTGCCCCAGGTGCCATCCACATAATACATTACCCATTCAGTTCCGGGAGATTCGGGCCAGGAAAAAGTTAATTTCACATACGAGCTACCGCCGGCGGGGTCTCCGCCTTCATCGAATTCACCGGTGGTTTCATCCACATCGGCAGCTACATAGCCATTTTCACATCGCCAATCCATAGGAACCACAGTAGTGGCAACCGCATCGGCTGATTCACCTCGTAGAAAACTGTTATATCGAATTTTCCAGATATTATATTCATCGGGCTCGGTATCGATATCGGGCATCTCGGCGAGCAATTGTTGTATTTCACTAATTGCCATATCATCGGCGGAACCGGAACTCACCGCTCCATACGATGAATTCACTATGGCAATGAGTAATAAAAAAATAAACAATATTTTTAATTTCATAATACCCTCCAATATTCAATTTATAACACATTCATTATAATTATAATAATATAATTCCAAATTTCAAGATAAATCTTGAAATCGACGATAAATTTTATAAATTAACTAACAAAAGCACAAATGGGAGGAATGATGATACCATATCAGGTAATTCGCAATAAACGAGATGGAAATAAAATCGATAAAAAAATTCTGAAGGAATTTGTATTATCCTATGTGAATGGAGAAATTCCCGACTATCAGATGTCCGCATTTTTGATGGCGGTGTATTTTCAGGGTATGGATTCTGAAGAAATACTATCATTAACTCGTGCCTATATCGCCAGCGGCGAAACTATGAATTTTAACCGATTCGATTTCCCCACCTCGGATAAGCATTCTACAGGTGGAGTGGGGGATAAGGTGAGTCTGGTTCTGGCGCCATTGGTAGCATCCTGCGGAGTGGGAGTCCCGATGATTTCTGGTAGAGGATTGGGACACACCGGCGGGACACTGGATAAACTGGAGTCCATCCCAGGATTCGTCACAGATTTGGATATCGAACGATGTTGCGAACTATTGAGTGAAATAGGGCTATTTGTCGCTTCTCAGACAGCGAAAATGGTTCCCGCAGATAAGAAAATATACGCACTTCGTGATGTTACCGCTACTGTGGAATCCATTCCGTTGATAGTCGCCAGCATAATGTCGAAAAAGCTCGCCGAGGGCGCCGGTTCTCTGGTGTTGGATGTTAAATTCGGAAACGGTGCATTTATGAAAAATATCCAGGATGCACAGACACTGGCGAAATCGATGGTAGATGTGGGAAATCTATACGGTGTCCCTACTGTGGCATTGCTGACCGATATGAATCAACCGCTGGGAGAATATGTGGGCAATGCACTGGAAGTGGTAGAATCCATAAAATATCTTCGCACAGAACTAATCCCACCAGATTTTCACACAGTCACTATGACACTCGGAGCGATTATGCTAACACTTTCCGGTGTAGTGGAAAATATCCTGCAGGGGAAACAAATGCTGGAGAAGAAATTACAATCTGGTGAGGCATTGGAAAAATTCGCAGAATTTATATCCGCTCAAGGTGGAGATGCAAATGTGATAAACAATACAGACTTATTGCCCACTGCTCCCGAGTGTGGAAAATTTCCAGCCTCTGCCGATGGATTTATCGCATCATTCGATACCACAGGAATAGGTATGTTGGGAGTGGAAATGGGTGCAGGAAGAAAAAAGATGGATGATATAGTCGATCCTCGGGTGGGATTCCGATTCCTCAAGAAAACCGGCGACAAAGTTTGCAGGGGGGAAACTGTGGCTATTATATACGGCGCAGATATTTCACAGGTAAAATTCGCCATTTCGGAAATGGAAAAACTGGTCGAATTTTCTTCATCCCCAGTGGAAAAACCTCGAGCTATCCGACTTCTAATAGATAAGACAAGAATAATCCAAAGCGAGCAGGAGATG
>QNEG01000028.1 GCA_003645115.1 bacterium
CCCCATACTCTAATCGATTCGGTTATTAAATAAGATAAAAAAAATTGCAATGTCAAATGTTTTCCGTTAATTAGAAATTATAATGACTTGGAAAAAGACAATAATACTTGGAATAATATTTTTACTACTGGGTGGTGCTTACTGGTATTTTGAAATTATCCAGCAAGAAAGTCATATTCGAAAAGATTTGGAACAGAGACGATTACTATCTGGTGTGAGTAGGATATATAAATTTCGTATAAAGACTCGAAGCGATATAGTGGAGGTTGCTCAGGATACCGCAAGCAAGGAATGGTGGGTTGTTCATCCGGTGAGATATCCCGCCGATAATAAACAGGTTCAGGTTGTATTGCGAGCGGCATTAGGGATACACTATACCGATGTGATAACAGAAAATGGCCACCCACAACATTTTGGACTAACGCCTCGACCTTGGGTAGAATTTTCTGCTCAGGGAATAACTTTTAAACTGGGAGATGAATCTCCCACTGGAAATGGAGTATATGCACAAATCGATGAAAGTGATAGTATATTATTAGTTCCTCTCAAATATCGACGAGCATTATTGAATACATCCGCTGATTTGCGAGATAAAAGTATATTGCCGGATATCGAACTAATCGATTTGGATTCTGTGGAAATTATCCGACCCGATGACAGAATAGCTCTGGAAAGGAAAGGATTTCGATGGTGGATAACACATCCAGTTTATGAAAAAGCTGACAATAAAATCGCAAATGAACTGATACAAACCATTATAAATGAGAAAGCGACCGAATTCTTCGCTGAAAATCATTCTGATTCGATTTTAAACCGATTGGATGCCAAACAATTACTGGAGTCGATTTTTTACACTACGGACGGTAATCGATATCAGCTTTCAGTGTTTGGAAAGTATTTCCCGAACGATACCATATTCGAATATATACTCGCATACACCCCAGATAAAATGCCTCTATTCGAGGTTTCCAGTAATATGTTAGCGGTATCGGAGATTTCCATAAATGACATTCGTGATAGGACACCATTTTCGGTATCTGATGCCGACAAAATCGTGATTCGCAGTGGCGATGATTTCGTATTTCGGGCAAAATACACCGAAAATGGTTGGATGATGCAATATCCCGACTCTATAGCATTAAACGATGAGAAAGTAGAAAATATACTCCGCACATTCGAATCTACATATATCGATTCATTTATGAACGATGGGAATTTTAATCCATCGGGGTGGGAATTCACATTCTATATCGGCGAGGATAGTTTGCCACTGCTGATTGGCAAAAATGTGGGAAAAAATGTTCAATTAAAGTTGAAAACCCGAGATTATTATTATCTTTGCAACAACCCAGCTCTTATGAGATTGTGCGATACTAATCTTATAAATTATATTATAAATTAAAATAAATTTGGATTTTGTTATACTATTATATTGACAATGCAATTATATTTAAATATGTTGTCTAATAATACATTCACAAGGAGGCTAAAAATGAATTTGAGGAAGGCAACTTTTGTAGTATTATTTACCATCATTGCCTGGAGTATGTTATGGGGAGCAACAAACTCCAATGGATTACAAGTTACCGGTATGAAACTGATTCGCAAGGGAACAGAGCACCAATTTAAACGCGTTTCCGATGCAGAATTCGGACTGGAAATCAGTTGCACCGAGGATACCGGTTCGGTGGATATCGTATTTGTCCTGGACACTACCGGAAGTATGGGGACATATATATCCAGTGCTGTGGATCATATCGTCGAATTCGCCGAGACTATGGCAACAACTGGTTTCGATTACGCTTTTGGAATAGTTACTTATGGTGATGGCTTCAATTTCCCTCATGGATATACACCTACTCAGGATGTAGATACATTTATTTCCTGGATGACTATGGGTTCTTCCGGTGGTGGCGATACACCAGAAACCGCACTCGATGGCATAATGGCAGCAGTAGATTCTATTAACTGGCGCACCGGCGCATTGAAGGTTATTATTTTGCTCACCGATGCTTGTTTCTGTGAGGAAGGAGATGGCTGTTATGATTGCACATCTATATGGGACGCTGATACAGTAGCACGAAGATTACTCGATGATGGTTTTATGTTCTTCGCAGCTACTCGAAATCCACTTTATAGCTCTTCCTGCTGCGATGGCGCATATTCATTGTGGTGGTATCAAAATATCTCCGATTCTACTGGTGGTTCCTGGTTCGATATCACCGAAAGTTTCGCATCTATATATACCGACATTATTGAATTGCTGGGAACATTTCAGGTAATTCAGGTGGATGTGGCAAATTATAGTGGCAGCGACCTCGACTCTATTTTTGCTTACATTACTCTGGGTTCTTGTATAGAATTGCTATATGGAGAGAATCCCGCACTTCGACCATCACTTCCCGATGGCGATACTATACACTTTTTCTGGCGAGTAAATTATAGTGAGGGATGCACCGGACCGGATGCTTGTTTCGAGGTATCTTTATCCAGCGCAGATGGCTCATATAGCGACCTGGAACGAGGCTGTTTCTTTATTCCCAACTGCTGGTGCAGTCCGGTAATCGCTGGCAACATTTCGCCTGAAATCGGCGTATGGAGTGCTTGCGACCCACAAGCGATGGTAATCGGCATCTATGATGAGGATGGTGTAAACGAATCTTCCATCGTATTCGATGCCAACGGCACAGAAATCACATATCCAGACCCGTCATTAACCTATGATGATGGGACATTGACTTATCTGCCCGATACTGGTGCATTCATATCGGGTGATTCTGTCTATTATGAATTAGTGGATGCCGAGGATGAGACTGGTTGCACACTTTCCACTCCAGCATCCGGTTGGTTTCTGGTGGACCTGGACCCACCCGAATTCTCTGATGAACAGCCCGAGGACGGAATTATGGTGGGCGGAATTCCATCCACAATTTCTCTTATTATCACCGATGAATACGCCGGCGTAGATGAAAACACTATCTATCTCATAGTGGATGGCACCGATACTTTCACTGTGGATAGCACCAGATTGACATTTTCCGATAGCACACTTCAGTTCGACCCTATCGGTCTTTATAGCTGGGGTGCCGGCGATACTGTCGAAATTTGTGTCTATTCCGCAGATCTGGTGGATTCCACATATTGTGGACCGAATGGCGATACTTTCTGCTGGGAATTTATGGTGGATAAACTTCATCTGTTTTTTGAGGATACCATAGTAAATGCCGGCGATAATATCGTATATCCACTGTTTGCCGATGATCCGGCAAGATTTTCTATCTATGATTACGAAATGCAGGTTCGATACAATCCAGCGGTGATACGAGTAGATTCTGTTACTACCAATGGAACAGCTTCCGATGGTTTCACTCTGGATTGGGATACTCTGGGCGGAATAATAACTATCACCGCCAGCAATACTTCTCCGGTGGGAGCGAGTTCGTTCTTTTTAAATCTTCATCTGCATATATTGGATAATGTATCTGGAGGTGCATTCACCAATATGCAATTGACCGAGGGTATATTCGATAGCGGAAGAGTAGATTATTGGGCTGATGACGGAATAATTTTGGTGAATTGGAGTCAGACCCAATGGGTGCACGATTTAATCTTTTTCGGAAACGATACTGTCACCGGCGGATATCTCGACCCGATGAATTTGGCGATAGGCTGTGGCTATGCGGCTACTTCCGGATGGGACCCCGCATACGATATTCATATTCCCATACCGCCACCATCACAGACCGATGCATATATATTGTTGGATGACCCTGATTATCCAGCCATTCGACGACTGGGCAGAAGTATCCAGAACTCCTTCGAATTACCTGTGGTATGGTATATTGTCACGCAAGCAGTAGTCGGTTCATTGTATTGGAGTCCTCGATATTTCCCGCCGGGAATTTTTACTCTAAATGGATACATAGATATGAAGCGTGATTCAATATATCATTACTCTGAAAACGAGACATTGCAGATAGTGTATTCACAACCTGAAATCGGTGAAGGAACAATCGAGGGCTGTCCGGGATGGAATTTATTATCCCTTCCTACTTCTATTACTGTATCTGGTTGGACCAGCGCGATAGATGAAATAATATTCGGACCATTGGAATATGATGCTCGCATTCGAACCTATGTAAACAATGACCCGCCTCGGTTGGGATTCGGCTTCTGGGTATTCGCAATGAACGAATTCACATCTGAAATCGGTGGAATTCCTATCACCAGTATTTCCATACCTGTATATCGAGGTTGGAATCTGATTGGTTCGATTTCCAGTGATTCTATCACCTATCATACCGACCCATCGGGCATAATGCTGACCGATATGATATTCGAATGGAGTTGCGAAACTGGTGCTTATCAATTGGCATCCGAAATTGAATCGGGTAAAGGATATTGGATATTCTGCACACAGGATGGTGTTTTACATCTGGAATAAATGGTTGTTAGAAACTAAAACATTGATTGACCATAAATGGACACAGATAGTGTCAGAAAGACTCTATGTTGAATTTCTGTGTGCGTTTGCGATTGTAAATTTAAACTAACGCTTGAAACTAAATTATATGTCGCGACGAGAAAGATATGAGACATCGGCGCAGATGAATCTCACCTCGATGGTGGACATACTGTTTATGCTGCTGATTATCGTGATGATAACTGCGCCCATAATGCACGCTCAGGTAGATTTATCATTGCCAAAATCCTCAGCCGCCAGAATTACCGATGAAAATAGAGTTACCATATCTATTAAAGCCGACGGAACTACATATATCGGAAAAAATGTTATCCAAGAGGAACAAATTTCCAAAAAGTTATGGGAACTGAAACAGACTAAAAACATTACTTCGGTGGCATTACGAGCCGACAAAACCGTGAAATATGAGACCATTATGCGAATAATTGGACACATAAAGGAAGGCGGAATCGAGGATTTGGGCTTGGTTGCATTACCTGAAAAGTGAAATACCCGATATACTTAGAAAACTTCTCACAAATTCAAAAATAAAGACCTTGACATCTAAATTCATTGGATTATCTTTATCTGACTATTCAGTCATTAAGTAAACGAATGGTCATATTGATAAATAGTTTTTTAGGAGGTAGAGCGTGTCTATACCCGAATTTTCTGTGAAAAGATCGGTCACTGTTATTATGATAATCGGGATTGTGGTAGTGCTCGGCGTGTATTCTTTAATAAATCTGGGATTAGATTTATTACCCGATATTTCCTATCCTACTGTATCCGTGTTGACCAGCTGGGAGGGAGCTTCTCCCGAAGACATCGAAACTCATCTTACCAAACCGCTGGAGGAAATGTTATCCCTTATCAGTCGAGTGAAATCGGTGAAATCATATTCTCGGGAGGGAATGTCTGTAGTGATGGTCGAATTCGAATGGGGCACTAATATCGATTTTGCCGCTCAGGATATCAGAGACCAAATCGGAATATTTAAACAATTCCTCCCACAGGATGTCAGCGACCCGATAGTATTTAAATTCGATGTCTCTATGATGCCTATGGCGGCGTATGTTTACATCGGTGATATCGATTTCAATCGTCTGCACGATATCGCAGAAAATATAATCAAACTTAGATTAGAACGAATCGAGGGAGTGGGAGCAGTTTCTATCTGGGGCTGGAGTGAGCGGCAAGTCCACATATTACTCGACCCGGCAAAAATAGAGGCTTTCGCTATCGACCCACAACAAGTCCAAATGGCGTTAGCTCTAAATAATGTCAATTTACCCGCTGGATATCTGATTCAGAGAAACAAAGAATATCTGCTTCGTTCATACGGTGAATTCAATTCACTGGACGAAATAAGGAATATTATAGTCGGAATGACAGATAGTTATAAACCAATTTACTTACGGGACATAGCGGAGGTAAAATATGGCACCGAAGCAGAACGAGGAATAGCAAAATTCCAGGGTGGAAAGCGCGGTCTATGGGTTATGATATCAAAGGAATCCAATGCCAATACTGTTACTGTTATGAGAAAAGTGCTGGAGGAGGAAAAAAATATTAAAAAAATCCTGCCTGGAGAAACCGAATTGCATATGCTATTCGATATGTCAGAAATCATTCGCAGGATAATAACGAATACTGGTTCTAATGGTATAGTGGGAGCGATTTTCGCTGCCATATTTATATTATTATTCCTTCGTTCTTGGCGTCCCACCGCAGCTATCACTATCGCCATACCATTGTCCATAATCGCCACATTCATCGCGATATACGCTGCAGGATATACACTGAACATTATGACTATGGCAGGATTGGCATTGGGAGTCGGAATGCTGGTGGACAATGCCATTGTGGTAATAGAAAATATCTATCGCAGAATAGAGATGGGCGAGAACAGATTCGATGCCGCTGGAATTGGCGCAAAACAAGTGGGTATGGCGATTACTGCCTCCACTTTAACTACTATCGCAGTGTTCTTCCCAGTGCTGTTCATTCCGGGAATAACAGGGCAATTATCTCGAGGATTAGCGTTGACTGTCACTTTTGCACTATTGTCATCGCTATTTGTGGCATTGACTATCGTGCCGGTCATTGCATCGAAAATATTCACCAAACAAAAGCGTTCTGGGATGAAAGCTACAAAATGGTTCGGTAAAATGCAAAATTATTACGAAACCATACTTCGATGGACATTAAAACACAAAACTATCACTTTACTGATAGTCTTTCTACTATTTGCCAGTTCAATCGGTTTGATATTAATAATCGGTGGTGAATTTATGCCAAAATCCGATGAACCATTTGCACAGGCATTCTTTTCATTGCCTCAGGGAACTCCACTGGAACAAACCGCGGATGTGGCGAATCAATTACTCGATGCTGTAGAAGACGACCCGGATATTCTGTTATCTGGTATGATAGTCGGAGTGGTTCAGGGTTCGGAGTTCGATATGGCAGCGGGACAATCCGGAACCCCTACAAATGTCAACGAGGGTGCCATTTTTCTAAGGCTAAGACACAAGGAAGACCGACAACGGTCCAATGAGGAAATAATGAAACAGCTGCGCAATGCGTTCCCAAAATTGAAAAACTCTCGATTTGTAGTTCAGGATATGAGTTCACAAATGTTTGGCGGCGCAATCTCGGGCGATATAGAAATCAAAATTTTCGGTAACGATATGGAGATATTAAAGCGATTATGCGAAATATCTCAGGATAAGATAGAAAAAATTCCCGGAGTGAAAGATATCGAGTTATCATTTAAGGAGGGTCGTCCGGAAATGCAGATAAGGATAAATAAGGACAAATGCGCTCGCGTAGGACTAACCGCTGCTCAACTGGCAAATGCATTGAAAACATATACGCTCGGTTCTGTCGCTGGACGATTCAATGCTGAACAGGAACGAATGGATATAGTGGTGAAAATTCCCGAAAAATCTCGTGAGGAAATATCACAAATACTTTCATTGCCCGTAATAACACAAACCGGTGCAGTAGTCCCACTCTCTCAGGTGGTGGATATGGTAAAGACCGAGGGACCGACAGAAATTCAGCGCGAAGACCAGAAAAGAAAATTATCTATATTTATCACCGTATCGGAACAATACGACCTCAAAACTGTTACCAATAAAATAAAAGAGGCTATGCAGGAATTATATGATTCTCCAATGTGGACAGAGGGATATTTATATGAAATCGGCGGTCAGGCAGAACAGATGAAAGATTTATATCGATGGATGCTTTTAGCGATAGTAGTGGCATTTTTACTCGTATATATGGTAATGGCATCGCAATTCGAATCTTTCGTCCATCCTTTCGTGATAATGTTCACTCAACCACTTTCCATAATCGGCGTATTCTGGGGACTATTTATCACTGGGACTACTCTATCTTTGCCATCGCTGATGGGATTAGTAATCCTAGCGGGAATAGTGGTAAATAATGGTATAGTTATGGTAGATTTAATCAATCAATTGAGAAGAGATGAGGATTATGAAATGAACGATGCGATTATCACTGCTGGACGATATCGACTTCGTCCGGTGTTGATTACAGCGCTTACCACTATAGTGGGAATGTTACCTATGGCACTTTCTACCAGCCAAGGGTCAGAAATGCGCGCACCAATAGCTATCTCGGTTATCGGTGGACTTACCTCTGCTACATTCCTAACACTTATCGTAATTCCAGTGATATATTCGATATTTGAAAAGGTTTCTGTAAAAACCACCGAAACGACCAAAAGACTTCTGGGTTTGGATGATACCATTTATCCGGACGATTTTATGGGTGAATAAATACCTGAATAATACAAATGCCACCGGAATTCATTAATTATATTAATTTTCTCTAACAATTCTTTCATATCCTCGAAAAATATTTTTATGGATATAAAGAAGCAGAGATGAACACTTTATTCCGAGTCGTCTGTTGAGCGCAAATCCTGTTTATCTATTCTCGGTATCGACTATATATATTGAATCGATTAGCTCGTGAATGGACGAAATCACAGAAATCGATTCCATTTCAACGGTATAAGATGTTTTGTTCTATGTTTCTTTATTTCTTTTTCAATGATTCTGGCTATTATCTGATAAACATTAACTTTCTTGTCGCCGTCCTACCATCTTCTATTCGCGCTGTAACAAAGTATATTCCAGAAGAAATCGATTCATCGGGTTTCCAAATGAATGTCTGAATAGTAGACATTTCGACAGAAGCAACAACTAGACTATCGTTCGCTGAATTTGGCGAAGTGAATCGTTCAACAACATTTCCCTGTAAATCATATATATCTATTTTCGCATTCCCATTCACTGTTATCTTGCACGAGGAATTAAAGGGATTTGGGTCAGTTTTTAATGAGAAAATAAAGGGTTTGTGAAAATGCTTTATATTTACACTATGTCTAATCGGAAAAGGTGGCGAAATTACCTCCGCAATAGGTTCTCCATCCATTGGCGAAAATGTTTCTTTTCCGCTTCCCGTAGTGCTATCGAGTGTGCAAATTTTAATCCTGCAAACATCCGTTTCAAAATCGGGAACAGTCCATTCATAAGATGAACCCTCAACAAGCCCTTCAAAATAAGGAAATGTTTCTCCATCATCAAGGCTGTATAAAACCTGAAAAACTGTATCATCGATTTCGTCATAAATCCAAGTTATAATTATTGTCGAATCAATAAGCAATGTATCGCCTTCCGTTGGATTTATGAGAATTATAGATGGTGAAGTATTATCTATTTCAAACTCTACGTCACTCATATCAGAAACAGATGACATATCGATATCAGTGATACGAACAAGACAATTTGTTGAGTTATGAACAGGAATAATCCACTCGAAAAATCCATTGGATAAAGTAGAATCAATAATTGATATCCATTCCATTCCACTATTAATTGAATAATCAATCGAAACATTATCTACACCAGTCGAATTCCATCTGATAATTTGTTCAGAGCCACTTATCCAGATTTCACCACCATTAGGTGAAATAACTGTAATTTCAGGTGATGGACTACTGCTTGTTATTTCAAAAGGTTCATTGCTTATATCGAATACCGCTGGATTTGCCGCATCGGATATTTTCAATAAACAATTGTCGGATGGGGTGCTCGGAATAGTCCATTCATAGTGTTCTGAGTTGAGTATCGAGGATTCAATTTCGAGCCATGTTCCTCCGCCATCGGTGGAGTATTCTATAGTAACATTTGCAATTCCATCGGATTCCCAGAAGACATTGTGAACTGTTCTTATTTCCCAGATTTCACCACCATTGGGTAGAATTATTTCAATCGATTGCTCCTCGATGACACCAACAAGATAAGTTGGATATGTTGAAGTCCACCCAGCAGCCAAAATGCCTCCATCAGGATTCTGAATAACTGTTTGTAATGCTGTCCTACCACCTTCTTCAGTGAAACGAATAGACCAAAGTGTGTCTCCATCATCATCAAATCTAAGCAACCATGCATCATTACACCCTATTATTGGGTGACTTCCAATAATCCAAAAACCACCTGATGAATCTGTGAGGACATCCCAAAAAGCATTTGCCCAATCCTCTGGATCGTAACCCAGACCATATCTACGCTCCCATAACCGCGAACCTGTTTTACTATAACGAACCACCAATCCCATAGGCATTGCCACTGGCATACACCTTCCTGCACAAACAAATCCACTATCGGAACACTGGCTTACGGAACGAAAAAGGACATCCCAGGGAATTCTATAATGTGCAAACCATAATGAATCTCCATTATCATCGAGTCGCATAATAAAACATTCAGGTTCACCCGAAGAAGGAATATATCGACCTGCAAATATATATCCACCATCAAAACACATATCGATGTCATAACCGTAGTATGAGTCCTCATAAATAGCACCAAAAGTTTTTCCCCATAGGGAATCTCCCTCCTCTGAAATTTCAACGATATTTATAGTATCACGCAGTTCTATATCACCAAACATCACAACCACTCCACCGTAATGAGATGGACACATATCAACAAATTCACCTCCCCTCAGAGTCTGTGTCCAGAGAATCTCGCCAATACTGTCGATGCAAATAAAATATGGCATCATAGTATCGGAATCAGTATGATTGCCTCCAATAATGAATTTTCCACCTGCTATTTCTACGATTCTTTTACCAAGTTCATTATCAGGTGAATCTGGAAAAGTCATTATCCATAGACTGTCATACGATTCATTAAGTCGTAAAATCTGATATTCCCATCCATAATCTCCAGAATCATAATAACTACCACAAAGAATATAACCTCCTGAAGAACAGGCAATAATATCTTGGGCGCTTCCATATCCATAACGCCTTTCCCAGTATGTCTGCCCAACGGAAATAGATATTAATATAAAAGTGAATACAAAAACCATTATAACTCTCATTTCATTCCTCCATTTTATAA
>QNEG01000029.1 GCA_003645115.1 bacterium
ACTTGCGGGATCAGCTAATAGAACCAATGGAACCGCTGCATCGTTAAGTCCACCGCCCGATGAGTATCCGAATCCCCATTGGTCGGTGGTATCGGTAAGTCCGGGTCCGGAATGCCAGTCATTCTGGATACGAGTTATGGGCCATTGCCCAAAACATAACGATAGAAAAAAAAACACGGTGAGTAGAATAGGATTATATTTTCTCATATTTCCTCCAGAATTATCATCAGAATAAACCCAAATTATTATAATAATAAAAAAGCGCCCTGTGAAAAAGGCGCTTTTCTACTTGTTATTCTTTTATTTTCGAGATTGAGGTGGAACTTCTTCCTTGGTGGCTTTTTTCTCGCCTTCTTTTTCCATATAGAATTCGATTACTACTCGACGATTTATAGTCCTTCCCTCGGGAATAGTATTCTCACCAATTTTCTTCTTTATCAATTCACCTTCCTGCCATTTAGTAATCACATACGGTTTAGCATCGGCATAACCCTTATAAGTGAGCACAGTATTATGTTCTCTTAACCATTTATCCAGCTCGGCACCTCCAGAAAGTCCCAGCAGATAGATTAGATATTGCCTGAGATTATGATACTCTTTTTCCGCACGGAATATGGATAGTTCACGATTTCTGAAATCCATACCGATAACATCGGTGTGTCCGCCGACTTCTGCCACCAGTGATTTTTTGGGTTCCAATGCTTTCTCGATGAATTTTCGAGCAATGTATTCTACTCGAGATTCCAAAAACTTCGATTCAGAAGTCTTTTCATCGAATACAAACTGGACAATTATAAGTGTCTCGATTTCTTGCTGTCGTTTTTGCACATTGACCGAAATGGGGTCAGATTTAGTGGAAAATCGTTGTCCCAATCTATCCTTAATTTCCAATTTGACATAATACTGCTTTTTAGGATTTATAAGATTTCCATTTTCATCGCGCCAATTCCAAGGCACACCCGATGGGATACTTCCGGTTCCTTGAGCAAGCACACAGAATGTGTTTCCTTCATCATCGATTATAGATACTCTGTAGCTATCTACTCCTGCTTCGACATGTGATGTGATTTTCACGAAATTTGTCTGGTCTTCCTGAAGTTCATAATCTTTAGCAGACCATCTTCCCTCCATAGGACGGAATATCAAACTCTCACCGGAAATCCCAATCCTTGCTTTTCCTCTATCAGCATAGGTATCGGTATTTCCTCGAATAAATATCCTTCGGGAAAATCGTTTTACAAAACTCTCGCCCAATATATCTCCAAGAGCTTTTTTGATATTATATGCTCTGTCGAACGACAATTTAGTGGGATTACTTTCATTTTCGGTAACGAATCCTTCTATCAGGAAAATCACTTCCGGATTTCTCTCCATAACCTCACGAATCCTATCGGCTTCAGCGCGAAGTGTTTGCAATGCATTAGATGCTACCTTGGATGAGTTCCTATCGAAAAATACAGTCGGTTCCCAATCCTCGAACCCTTCTACATAAGTCCTGATTTCTACTCTGCGATTTTCTGCCTCGGCGAGTGGTCTATCCTCTGGCATATGTTCCTCACTCCTACCAGCTCGATGGAACGAAGGGTCATATTCCCCGATATCTGCCAGATGAATTTGATTTCGGATATTTGGAGAATCGTTAATAAGCACAGAACGAACAGCCTTGGCACGATTAAGAGATAATTTCTCGCCAAATTCTGTAATATCTCCATCGGATTCCGGATTATAATAGCCATAAAGTTTAATGTGAATATCGGGGTTTTCATTCAATCTATCGGACATAACATCCAATATGGGTTGGAATCGTTCATCAACACGATGAGCCATAGGGTCGAAAAATACCACCGGAACAATTGGCTCTTCCTCACGGACTAATGTAACCTGTGAAATTTCGAGACTGTTTTCCACCGGTGAAACTGTGCCTTCGGGCAATGGAAATACTGTAAATTCCACGAAACCGGTGTTATTGTTCTCGTCGATTTCATCGATGACGCCACTGACGGTAGGGATAGCGATTCCCTGGTCATCTACGGATGCAAAGAACTGATAATGTCCCTTATCTGGAGCGCTCCATTCCCATTCCAGCTTTTTCTTTTCACCGGGTTCCAATTTTTCATCTACAGTTTTAATCGGTGCAGCGAGAACCCAACCTTGTTCAGGGTCTTCATAATATAAGGACACTTTGTAATTGTTCACTGGTCGTTCGCCGAGATTTTCCACCGTAGCTTCCACTGTGATAGGTTCGCCTATTATTGCATTTTGCGGATACACATTCATATTCGCTGTCCTGATTGACAGGTCGAACAATGGTTTCGGTGGTGGCAAAAATCTCAAGGTAGCAGAAATTTTATGGCTGGTAGCTCCGGTTAATCGTATATCTGACAACGGATAGACAAATGCATAATCTACCTGAATATCGAGTGTCTTACGAGAACGATAAGTGAACCCGAATGCGTATTCCTCCGGATTGAATCCTGTCCTGACTGCGATATTTTTCCCCTTGAGCCAATATTCTAATCCCAGATGTGGGCGAATTATTTTCTTTCCATTAACATCATCGTTGAGATACCTAATATCGAATGCGGGAAGTATGTGGTCTTTAATCCAGTATGATGCACCGAATCTGATACTCAATGGTTCGGCACCTTCGGCTCCTACTCCCTGGAACGACATATCGGGTTGAGTGAGATTTGCTGCCATCAGACCAACTGATAGATTTTCCATCGGTTTATACATAAATCCGACATCGGCAGTGAACCCCATTTTGTTCCAGCCATAGTTTCTAAAAAACGGGTCCTCACGAGGATCTACGATTCCATTTTCATCGTCGCCGGGTTGAGGTGTATATGAAATATTGGATTTAATAACTTCGTTTCGCAGGAGTTTTAAATTAAATCCGAAGGAGAAATTTCTACCGATTTTATGTCCATATCCGAGATTTACTCGAGTCTCCCACCATCGTTCGCTGAATAGTTGAGCGACCGATATTCCTGCGGAACCCAGTTTGTTCCAGTGATGAATGTATGAAAGGAACCCCTGTCCGATAGCGTCGTTATCGATTCCCCAGTATAGTCTGGAGAACATAGCAGATAGAGTTCTTTCCTTGAAAAAATCCATTCCAGCGGGATTCCACAATGATGCATAGCCATCGTCGGCGATAGAAACAAATGTTCTTCCCATACCCAGTGGACGAGCGCCATATTCATCCTCCACATTCATCGCCCATAATCCGAGAGCCAAAACCAGAAAAAAGCCTAATATTAAATAGCGTTGCATATTTATTCCTCCAAGTTTAATTTAAATATAATTATTCTTGCAAATAATAATATATAGTTATCGCATTCCAAATTGCAAGGAATTTTTGAAAATTTTGTAAAAAAAATAAAAAAAAAGCTTGCGCAAAATTTGGAGATGGATTATATAATATTTAGGACGAGACCGAACAAAATATTTATTTAAACGAGAGATAAAAATGAATAAATGCTAATTCACCTTTCCTGAATAATTTATAAAAATCAAAAAACATACGAGGAGGTAAAAATGACACAGAAAAGGATTCTCTGGATAGATGATGAGATAAATCAATTGCGCGCTCATATAAAATTTTTAGAGAAGCGTGGATACAAAGTATTAGTCGCTTCCAGTGCATCTGATGGTATCGACTTGGTTAGAATTTCTCCGCCAGATGTGGTGCTTTTAGATGAAATGATGCCCGGAATGGATGGAATATCTGCTATCGAAAAGATTCGCCATATCGACAGAAATATCCCCATTATTATGGTTACAAAAAGCGAAGAGGAAAATTTAATGGAAGAAGCTATCGGTCAGCAGATAGCCGATTATATAGTGAAACCCGTAAATCCGCTTCAGATATTGACCTCATTGAAAAAATTATTCGAATCTGAACGGATTGTGGCAGAGAAACTTACCAGAAACTATACCCAAGAATATCAGAAAGTATATGAAAAATTGTCTCCGAGGATGACACCGGATAACTGGCTGGAAATAGCCGATTGGCTGACCGATTGGGATTTACTATTCGACCAGCGCCCCGATCTCGCTCTCAATGAAACACATCAGACATTTCGCAAGGAAGTCAATACAGAATTCGCAAAATATATCATAGATAATTATACTGATTGGATACATAAAAATCCCGCAGAAAGACCAACTCTATCTGTGGATATATTTAGGAAATATGTGCTCCCGCATATTAAAGTAGGAAAGAATGTAATGTTCGTGGTGATAGATTGTATGAGATACGACCAGTGGATGGTTGTGGAACCATTGCTGAGTGACTATTACAATATTCAAACGGACTTATATTTTTCCATATTGCCTTCAGCCACACCCTATGCGAGGAATTCGTTATTTGCCGGACTTTTTCCAAGCGAATTGCAAAAAGCATATCCAAAAATCTGGAATCGTGGACAATCCGATCCGAGTTCTCACAATAGATACGAGCACGAACTTATGGATAGGCAACTGGACAGATTAGGAATCGAACTGCCCGGCGATTCGAAATATATAAAAGTCCTCGACCCTGAGGAAGGCGAGAGCCTGGTCAGAAGGCTGAATAGTTTTATCACGGCGCCACTTTCTGCAGTAGTGGTGAATTTCCTGGATATATTGGCTCATTCTCGAGCAGCATCGGATATATTACGAGAACTTTCCGCCGATGAAAAGGGTTATCGAGCAGTTATGAAAGCCTGGTTCACACAATCTGCGCTTTTCGAGGCGCTGAAACAATCTCGGAACAGAGACGACCTGGTGATTGTAATTACCACCGATCATGGAAGCACTATCGGGAAAAAAGGTATAAAAGCATACGGGAAACGAGATACATCTACAAATCTGCGATATAAATATGGCGATAACTTGAATGTCGATCCACGAGGTGGAATATTAATCAAAGACCCCCAAAAATGGAAATTACCTACATTTGGGATTACCACTAATTACATCATCGCCAAGGAAGATTACTATCTGGTATATCCGACTAATTTCAATGAATACGAGCGACATTATAAGAATTCCATATTGCACGGTGGCATCTCTATCGAGGAAATGGTGATTCCAGTCACCACTATGACCACCTGATGATGGTAAATTGCGATGGAGTGCGGGAAACTTACTCTATCATTCCATAAAAAACGGACTCTTTACCTTTATGGTATCAATTTGAATTCTAATCAATTGGGATTACCGGGATACTATGTGCGTAAAGCCGACGCTTAACTATATATCTGCTCTTGACATTGAAATAATTAATATTATCCTTGCCTGAAATGAAATTTTCAGGGGGTAGAAATGATATATTTAGATAATAACGCCACAACCTCTGCATATCCTGAAGTAGTGGAGGCTATGTTGCCATTTTTTACGGAGAAATTCGGCAATCCGTCCAGCCTCTACGAATTAGCTCAACAGCAAAAAGATGCTATAGAAAGCAGTCGCCAAAAGGTCGCCGAAATTCTTGGTGTGCAACCCAAAGAAATAGTGTTCACCTCGGGTGGGACGGAAGCTGTTAATACCGCAATAATCGGTTCGGCATTGGCACAACAAGAAAAGGGGAAATACATCATCACATCCAAAATCGAGCATAAGGCTGTCCTGGAAACTTGCAAATTCCTGCAGAAATATCTGGGATATGAAATCACATATCTATCGGTGGATAGTTCGGGAGTGATAGACCTCGATGAACTGAAAAATAGTATTCGCTCGGATACTGTGCTGGTTTCCATTATGTATGCAAATAATGAAACTGGCGTGATTCAACCTATCCAGGAAATAGGGAAGATAGTAAAACAGGCTAATGTCCCGTTCCATTCCGATGTGGTTCAGGCAATCGGCAAAATCCCGGTGAATTTATCCGAACTGGGTGTGGATTATGCATCTATTTCGGGACATAAATTCCACGGACCGAGAGGAATAGGGATATTGTATCGTCGGAAAGGTGCACCATTCACCCCATTAATTCGCGGTGGCGCTCACGAAAATAAGATGCGCGCAGGAACTGAAAACACTCCCGGAATAGTCGGAATAGCTACCGCACTCGAAATTGCCAGCAGGGAAATTAATAATAAAATGCCCGAAATAGAAAAATTGCGGGATAGACTTCAACAGCGCATACTGGATGAAATCCCGGAAGTAATCGTCAATGGCGGAACTGCACCTCGAGTGCCCAATACTCTCAATATTGCCATAAAATATGTGGAGGGAGAGGCGATGTTATTTTTGCTGGATAATGAGGGAATACTGGCATCGTCGGGGTCAGCTTGCACATCGGGTTCACTGGAACCATCTTATGTCCTGCTGGCGATGGGTCTCGACCACGCTACAGCTCACGGCTCACTGCGATTCTCACTGGGCAAGGATAATACACAACAGCAAATCGACAAGGTAGTCGATGTCCTCGCACCAATTGTGCAAAAATTGAGAAATATGTCCCCATTCTGCCCCGATGAATTGAAAAAATGAAAAGGAGGAAATATGCCCAAATTACCCCCATTGGAAAAATCATAATCGATAATTAAATCGGTTGACATAGCAATACTGTAGTAATAATCTAAATTAAACCAAACAGGGGAAGGTAAAAAATGAATGAAAATGAACCTAAAAAGCCCGGCGGGATATATAGCAAGAAAGTAATGGAACACTTTATGAATCCACATAACTGGGGCAGGATGGAAAATCCCGATGGAGTGGGAAAAGTCGGAAATCCAATTTGTGGCGATGTAATGTGGATATATATAAAAGTCGAGGATAATCGGATAGTGGATATTTCATTCGAGACATTCGGCTGTGTCGCCGCTATCGCTACCAGTTCGATTACCACCGATATGGTGAAAGGAAAAACAGTGGAGGAAGCACTGGAGATTACCAATAAAGCTGTCGCAAATGCTCTGGATGGATTACCACCCAATAAAATGCACTGTTCTCTTCTCGCCGAGGAGGGACTCAAAGCCGCTATTGAGGATTATATCGCAAAGAAAAAAGGAAAAAAACAGGATAACCAGAAACAGGAAAAATGAATATCCTGAATACAATAGGGAATACTCCCCTTATAGAATTAGTTTACTTTTCGCCACCGGGAAGGAAAATATTCGCCAAATTGGAGGGAAACAATCCGGGCGGAAGCGTAAAAGATAGGATTGCATTGGCGATGATAGAACGGGCAGAAAATGAGGGAAAAATAAATCTCGATACGGTGATAATAGAACCCACCAGCGGAAATACCGGAATCGGATTGGCAATAGTATGCGCCGCTAAAGGATATAAATGTATTCTTACTATGCCGGAGAATATGTCCACAGAGAGAAGGAAAATGTTGCGCCATCTGGGCGCGGATATAGTTCTTACTCCCGAAGGAGATGGAATAACTGGTGCAGTCAAAAAAGCTGAGGAATTGGCATCAGAAATCGGAAATGTATTTTTCCCGAATCAATTTAACAATTCCGCAAATCCTGCCATTCATCGTGAGACCACCGGACCAGAAATAGCACGGCAACTCGGCGAAAATATATCTGCATTCGTGGCTGGAGTCGGCACAGGCGGAACAATCACTGGTGTAGCACAATTTCTCAAAATAGATAAGGAAATGGCTCTTAAAGTAGTGGCAGTTGAACCCGAAGAATCCGCAGTCCTTTCAGGAAATTCACCGGGAAAACACAGAATTCAGGGTATCGGTGCGGGATTCGTCCCGTCAATATATAACTCAAAATTAGTGGATTCAATAGAAAAAGTGAATAGTGATGAAGCGTTCGAATTTGCTAATGCGATAGCAAAGAATTCGGGAATCCCTGTGGGAATATCCTCGGGTGCTAATCTGGTTGGAGCAATCAGGACTGCGAGAAAATTGCCCGATGACTCTGTAGTGGTCACTGTTTTTCCCGATAGAGTAGATAGATACTTATCGATAATTTAAATTCATTAAACAATCTGAATGAATGAGCGAAAATGAATAGACACTGGTTAATTATTTGTGGATATGCTATCCTAACATTCACCGCTATCTGGTGTCAGCCGGGAATATCTTTCGACTCGCAAGAGAACATATATAGACTTCAGCCGATGGCAGTATATCCTCGTCCAACATTACTATACCTCGATTGCAACGGCGGTCGTATAGAGGATATCGATACGGCGAGATTTGTCTATGACTCACTGGGTTGGAATGTAGTGATATGCGGGAAATCGAGGAATCATCGCAGTCCATATCTCAATGAAGCCGACATAATATCATTGGTTTCGAAATTATTTTACTGTCCGCAGGTGGATTCTGGAGGGATAGTGATATATGGATTTTCCGGACAGGGCGCTCAAGCTCTGGGAACTACATTTCGTTATCCACAATTGTTCGCTGGAGTGATTACTCAATGTGCTCACCACGGACTTATGTCTAAACCTAATTTCTCACTATGCAATAAATTGAAAATTATTCTAATCACCAGAGAATATGACTGGAACAGAAAATCGAATGAATTTTTGGCAGAATATTTCACTGAAAATGGATTGAAAGTGAACTTAATTATTACCGAGGGTGAGCACAAAATTGGCGATGCACAGGAATTATTCCACGCCTGCAAAATCTTGGATTCATTGTTATTACAAAAATAATCCCTCACTGTTGCAATCGAAATCTCGATAAAATCGTTCAGCATTCCGGTGATTTTTCACTGCATAACAATATACACAACCACTCGGGCAGGTATCATAGGCGCCGATATCGATACTTTTTGTGCAAACACATCCAGTGCGTTGTCCTCTATCTTTTTCGTAAGGAATAAAAATGTCGAATATGGATGACAGCCATTCCGTATCGATGCAGGCGCCATCGGATATCCCATAACTTTCCAATTTTCCCTCCTGACAACAGGATTGTATGGTTTGATTATTATTTCCCGCTATGTGAACCAGCGTTCTTAACATCTCTCCAGTTTGCTCATATTTCAATGGTTGCTGCCGATATTTTATCCCCAAATTTTTCATCCTTCTCACCACTGAAGAATATTCTGTCATCGAACTGATTATTACTCTATCGGTAAAACCCTGAAGTAAATTTGAAATATTCTCAAAATTTTTAATATGCCATCCACAAGAATATTTGTCCGTGATTATTATAGGGTCATATCTCCACACCATCTTTTTGGCGCCAATTTTCGAGGAAACTTTCTGGAAACTATCGATTACTCGATTTAATTCGATTCGGCTATTCTCCAATGGTTTTCCATATCCTGTTATTGTCCACAGGAATGCGAAATTATAATTATTTTCAATCAGATAATCCAATCCATCATCGATAAATTTTTCCGATGGCAGTCGAGTCCAGAATACTAATGCGCTAACATCGTCGGGAGTGAGCGATACTCTCTTGATTTGTTTGCGATTAAATGGATTTCGAACCACCACATATCCCGCTTTCATCCTGTCAATGAACCAATTAAAATAATATCTGGGAATATCGGTTCTTCGGGAAACCGAGATAATATGGCTTTCGTCATTATTGAATAGAATATTTTTATTCATAATCGGAATAAATTTGATTTTAGGAACATAGAGATAATCGGCGATGCAGAGAAATCATTTGGTCAGCACATATTTCCGAGATGGTTTGAGAATTTTCAATCTCTTTCCAGTATGCCATTTCCAGGAAGTTCTGATAATGGTTTCCAGGTCGGAATATCGTGGTTGCCATTCCAATATTTTTTTGATAAGTTCAGCACCAGCTACTAATTTAGGTGGGTCGCCAGGCCTTCTATCACCTTCCACTATAGGGATTTCTTTCCCGGTAACCTCCTGAACCATCTTTATAACATCCATAACAGAAAATCCTTTACCACTGCCCACATTAAGCGCCAATCCGGAGCCATCTGGTTCTCTATCCAGAAGCCATTCTATAGCGCGTATATGAGCATCGGCGATATCCATAATGTGAATATAATCTCGAATGCAAGTGCCATCGGGAGTGTCATAATCGGTGCCGTATATCACTATGTGCTCCTCCTCGCCAGATGCCACATCGAGGACTCTTGGAATAATATGAGTCTCCGGGATATGTAATTCGCCAAATTTGCCTGTTGGTTCTGCGCCAGCGGCATTGAAATAGCGTAATATAAAATATGAAAATCCGTGTATTCGACTGGCTTCATTTATCATTCGCTCGATAGCCAATTTGGTGAACCCATATACATTATCAGGATTCGGTTCATCTTTCTCGGTAACCGGAACTTTGGTAGGACTGCCATACACCGATGCAGTGGAGGAAAACAATATTCGTTTCACTCCGTATTGAAGCATAATTTTGAGGATATTAAGTGTCCCTCCAATATTATTCTCGTAGTAAAATAATGGTTTTGTAATGGATTCGGATACCAGACTTTTCGCTGCCAGATGAATTACTGCATCGATTTTATGTGATGCAAATACATCCTCCAGACGATTTTCCTCCAGAATATCTCCATAGATAAATGGACCGGACACTAATTCCTTATGACCGGTAGAAAGATTATCATACACGAAAGTTTTATACCCTTTTTCTCGCAGGAGATAGGTAACATGACTTCCGATATAACCTGCACCGCCTATTATTAAAATGTTTACGCTCATACCATATC
>QNEG01000030.1 GCA_003645115.1 bacterium
ATCATTCACCTCTATCATACCGAAATTAGCAGAACTCACTGGAGTGATAAAATCGGTAGCCAGCGCAGAACAATTGGTAAACAATGCATCCTGACTGCCAGAATTCATCAGTTTAAATCTCATCCTAATAGTATCGTCGGGTTCTATTATCCCTGGAGACTTTGCATTATCTTCAAATATCAATGAATTGAGATAATATAGCCAGGGGCTGGTTCCAAAATCTGGCTCGAGAGTGGTAATTCGCAATACTCTACCCGCCTGCAATGGCGCAGCGTGTTCATCATAACTGCCGTTGAGGAAATACTGAATTCCGGTGGTTTCATCGGGAGATTCTATTCCTACACCGAGATTCCACGAGGATTCGATATAGTCATAATAGAAATATACCTCACTATCTCCTGTAGGAGTGGGATAATATTCCGAGTCGCAAATTCTAACCTGACAGGTGACCATTCCGCCGCCGTAGTAAAATTCGACCGTCTCATATTGAATAATAAATTGGTGAAGGGTATCATCATAATATGAATATATATCTCCGCCTGTTCTATGTGGAGCGAGGTCGGACCACATTAATCCGATAAGTCCCTCCGGACCATCGGTGCTGGGCATAGTTTGAGGATTGCCAGTGCCCGGTCCACTCCAGGTGCAACCCGGCGGTGCCAGAAATCCATTACTCGACACTGATAATTGGCTATAACTATTACCATAAAATACAACGGTAAATGGGATAGGAATATCCACAATCGCATCATCCGAATCGGTAATTCCGGTAATTCTGCTTCCCACAGCCGTAATATCGAACCACTCGTAAGTCGGTGCGAGTCCACAGGTTATATCGGTATCATCTATTATATAATATCCATAGCCATCCGGTCCAGTAGGCAAACCGGTGATATCTCCGCCTATGGTCAGTGGTATGGACAGTGTATCATAATATTCATACATCGGACAATTTCCCGCTAATTCCAGAGTGAGATTTACATTTGTTCCTGCGAATACTTCCGGCGATACCGAAGCACAATATTTTGGCGATGAATTAGCGGCGGAGGTGCGAAGCAAGTCTCCAAATGAACTTTCATCTTGGACTATTTCTACATTTCCATCGGAACTTAAAAAACCGAATAAATCAAACACATCAGCTTGAGTATTATTATCCAGTGTGATAACTATTTCCACATATTCGCCCGCATCCAATAATCCATCGCCATTGCCGAATGGCATAGTGTCGATAATAGTAATATAATCGAATGTAGCCTCGAAACGATGTAATGCTGGACTGGGAATAACATCTCTTTCCCATGGTCCCGATGGATGTCCGGAAATTTCCATAATAAAATTAAGATAATCTGCTGCTGAGTGTTCTTCGGACACCGAAAATGTAACAGTATCTCCCTGGACAGTATCTCCCGGAGCCACAGTAGGAAATGCAGTAGTAGAATCGATAAATGTAATAAGTGGGTCATTTATTCTGACCACCCCGGTCAAACCCGATGCCACAGTGTCGCCAATATTGGTGATAGTAGGTGCGAATGAAATGGTCTCACCCGGATTTATCAATCCATCAAAATCGCCCTCCACATCGACAAATGTAGTGGGAGCACAATAAATGGCCACTCCACCAACCGTTACATCGATAGTATCTACATACGGATAGATGTTAGGACCGGTGACCACTATCACCAGGGGGACAGATGGGTCGGCATCCACACTGATAGTAACCTCACCAGTGGCATCGGTTAGTCCATATGAGAATGAACTTTCCTTGTGAATAGCGACACGAGCTTTATTAACCGGTGAACCCTCTCGCATAACGCTAACATCGATATTGACAGGACCGGCATCCACTGCGGCGGGATGGTCAACTATCGGTGGTCTAATCGGTGCAGTCCATGCGAGCATCTCGGGACTGCCCAGCAACGAACTCCTACCGAATTCCTCGCGAGCAACATAGGAACCACCAAATTCTGCCCATAGTCCATTTTTCCCATAGCAGTGAGCGGCACCGAGTGCATTTAATTTGGATGGGAAAAATCCCTCAAAAATATGTTTGGACAGTGATGAGCGCTCTACAGAATTTGAGCTGACCATAGTTTGACCGATAAATCCGACACTACCCTTGGGATTACTGGCAGTGCTGGCTCGAGTGGAACGTTCACACATTCTGTCATCGCCGAACATAAATCCACCTGTGCCACAGGTGATGGAAATATTTATTGGACATTTCCCACCATTATCCAGAGTATCCAATCCACCATTAAATGGGGAATAATAATCGGGCCAAGCTTGTCCTCGATACTGGACAAATCCGCAGCCTGCCTGGATATATGGACGAACATCATAAGAATTGTCACCATTGCAATCGCGGAAAACAGGATAGCTGGAGAAATTATAAGTGGAACATTGTTCGGCGCCGTAAGTAACTGCAGCAAGATATGAAGAATCCGTGGAACCTAGTGTGGGAGTGCAATCCTCCTCGTTCACAATACCAACGAATCTTGCCCACCAGTCGTCGGTGGTATCCGGTTCGCTCTCATAATTTATATGCTTTTCTATAATAGTTTCTATCTGGCCGGAATTATCTGCAGACATTCTACCGATGTATATATCGGAAAAATCATCGCTGCCGTCGAGTGTGGTATAGTCGTGGTCGCCGACATTCCCGCCGTAGTCGTCGTATGTGTTGATATAATCGGCATCGGCGACAAAAAGCACATATGTCGGCGGTAAAACCCAATTATCATAAGCATTCTGAATATATGATTTTATCTCGCTGGTGCTACTGCCTGTGGAATCTGTGGTGACCACATAAGTTGGCATACCCTGAAATAATTTCCAATCTACCCATGGCTGGATTTCATCCTGAAAATCTGGACGAACTATAATCAATAACTCTGCGCCGTCATCGGGGTCCCATTCCAGAATTCGTCGAGGTGCAGGGGGTATCGCAGATTCGGGATTTATCAGACTGGCTCGATACATCTGCTCGAACATTGGATGATATAATCGCTCATTATAAATAGTGCCTTTGCCATTGGGATGAGCAATTCGAACCCGCAGGCTTTTCATATATCTAATACCATATTGGGGATGATATTCCATTGGAATTATATCGATTCCGATAATTCGCACACCACGCCATATAGCATCAGATATAATTTCCACATTCCAGTCGAATGGGCGAGAATACAATTTTTCATTCACCGGACCGAGTATATTATATTTATATGTGAGCGAACAATGAGGTGCCGGAATGATTTCCTGCCATTCGCTCCACTGGATAGATTGGACAATTATCTGATTCTGTGCTTCTTTTGGGACAGCCAGCCAATATGTGCGTCCACAAAGTTCCGGACCGAATTGTTCTCCGCGATAGCCAAAATCCTCTATCTGAATTCGATAATATTCATCCTGAATGTGAATAAAATTGGGTTGGGGGAATTCCAAAATAAATTCGGTCTGGTCATAATTATCCACCAATAAAGTAGGTGAAACACTTCCCCATACCAATATTCCCATCGATATAATCAAGAAAATATATTTAGACATAGTCGCTCCCCCTGTTTATGTAAGTTTATAATCCAATTAAAATTATCTTTATTTTCCGGGAGCATAAATCAATCAGCATAGTTTCTGTTTTCGTTATTTGTTCAATGTAATGAACACATAATTAAGAAGCGTGAATCCATTTTCACCATCCAGACAAACCGCTGCTCCGCCAGACTGTGAATATACTTCCACTTGGAGACCGAACCAGATTTCGTAATATCCCTCATTTACCGTGATTGGTATGGTGATATTATGATTTGAATTAAGCCAATATGCATCACTGGCTTGTAATGTTTCGCTAAATAGATAAAAAGTCTCGCTTATTCCAGATTCTGATATAAAACTCAAATATACCGTAATCTCGATATAATCTTCGGGCTGATAATCCCATAGATGTAATGCACCAGCGATATCGAAATCGGCGACTATATCTCCCGGCACGGGTTCTCCGGCGAATACTTGTAATTTTTTCCCGGTTTCTACCCAACTATATATCTGTCGTTCATTCCAACCACTCAAACTATCTATATAACAGAAATCATGAAATTCATTGTATCCATCCGTATATATGGAGGCAAGACATCCATTAGTAGTCCATGCACCGAATCGAAGCACCTCGAATTCATTGCCATATATGGTATCTTCGAGTCCCTGTGCTAATTGCACTATATCATCGAATTCATCTGGGGTCTCCGGATTTACTCGAACTACAGTGTTAGCTCGTTCTATATATCCATCCTCATCTTCGATTTGCAGCAGGGGTATAAAAATACCTCGATTATAATATGTGTATGAGGCAACGGAATCTTCAGCATCGGCGGATATAAGACTTGGTCTCTCACCTGTGGGAGTCCATTCACCTTGGGGAGTTCCATCATCGGGAAAATAGTAATCTGTGCTGTCCCCCGTAAATGGAGTGAGGTCCCAGGAGTATTGAATTATATCGGCATCTGAGACTATATCACAACCGAAATCTGCCAAATTGCCTATTATTATATCACCGGGTCCATAGATATTATTTATAAATGGCGGTTCGGCATCGGTAGGGTTTTCCTCCGGACAGTCCTCACATTCCGGACAGTCCTTACTGCACCCCGCTATCAATAGTAATCCCACCAAGATGGCGAAAAAACATACTCTGGTCATATTTCTCTCCCTTGCTGAATTTACTTATATAATGTAATTAAACATTCGCAAAGTTAAATGCAATAAAAAAATGGGGAAAATTAGATGAATACATAAAAAACTAACTTCAAAATATTTTTGTTGACAAAAACCAGCAAATGTTTTAATTTCATCGCAATTAACTTACTTAAACAAGGAGGAAAGATGCGAAGAGTAGTTTTGTTGTGCATTGGTGTGATTTTGTTATGGGGAGCGATATGTTTTGGCACCGATGCCAGGCGAACAGCATTGGGAATTGGTGCTCAATATATCCCCGACCCGAACGATGTGATTAATCTTCCCGCCAATGCAACTCTTTATCCCAATTGGATTCAATTGGAAATCGGGACTTATAATGGCAGCGGAAATACTCCATTCGGGCAATGGGGATTATTTAATCTCGGATTGGGAGAGAATCTTGCTATCGGTGGAGCTATTCGCAGAACAGATGGCGAAGCATTCAATTATGCAGGAGAATATGATGTAAGCGCACCGAACCCCGGACTAAATCTGTGGGGAGCATATTCTATGGACTTGATAAGATTTGGACTCGGTGTTTATATGGCATCATACAAGCAAACAGAAACCGATGATGCCGCAGATACCAAATCCGAGGATAAATCCAGCGTTATGATTTTCACTGGTTCCGCTGGTTTCGACATCCTGGATGGTTCGCTCGAAATAGGTTTCTCGGCAGAAATAAATGGTGTCTCATCTGAAAACACCAATTCCTCCGGTGATACACAGTATGAAAAGATGACCGGCGGTATGAAAATCGGCGGTGGCGCTCGAGCATTTATTCCTACCAGCGATATAGTGCAAATAGTCCCAAACATAGGGTTTTCCACTTTTAGCTATAGCACCGAATCCGAAGATTACGCAGGCAACGAGGGAGAATATGGCGATTATTCCAGAATGACCCTGAATATAGGTTGTGCAGCCAATGTAGAATTGGTCGAGGATGGAATTATATCGGTAGGAATCGGAATGGGGATGATAAATGTAACCGATGAAATAGATTCCATGGATGAAAGCGAGACAAAACTGCTCACACTTCCACAAATTACGGTATCTGCTGAAGTGCCCACAACCAACTGGCTCAAAATTCGCGCCGGGCTCTCCAAATCTATGGGTTCCACCACCAATATCGAAGGCGATGTAGAAACAACCACCAGTTACTCTGAACCCGAAGCAGTGTTCGCATCATTCGGCGCAGGAGTCAATTTCCACAATTTCACTCTGGACATAACAATATCCGATGATGATTTGTTCGAGGGTCCATGGTTTTTAAGTGGAAGAACGAACAATGCGGTTCAAGTATCCGCAGGCTACAATTGGTAAGATACGGAGTATAGCTAAACCGAAACCCCGGCGATTATGTCCGGGGTTTTTTTATTTAATATAACCCAGCGATAATCGAATTTGTTCCCAAATATTTTGGAAATAGTGAAGGATTTTATTAAATTTCCAAAAATGGAGGACTTATGCGAGTATGCACAAATGACCAGATGCGAAAATTAGATAGTTTGACAATCCAGAAATATAATGTGTCTGGCGAGATATTGATGGAGCGCGCCGGCAGATGGGTAGCATCGGTAGCATTGGATATAATGGAGAAATCTAAATCGAACACAGTGTGTATAGTGGCTGGTAGAGGAAATAACGGTGGTGATGGTTTTGTGGTGGCGCGTTATTTATCCCAAATCGGCTTCGATGTGCAAATAATATTATGTGCCGAACCCGATGATATTACTGGCGATGCATCATTGAATTTTGAGAAAGTAAAACAGGAAAAGATAAACTGGAAAAAATTCGATGGGAACATTCCAAAAACCGACCTGATAGTAGATGCACTATTGGGAACTGGCATATCTGGTGCGCCCAGAAGCCCATTGAATAAAGCTATCAACATAATAAACGAACATCATAATAATGGTGCATTCGTGCTGGCGGTAGATATTCCCTCCGGTGTAAATGGAGATAATGGCGAGGTCGCTGGTGATGCAGTCTATGCCGATTGCACTATCACATTCGGTTTCCCTAAATTAGGGCACTTTTTCCATCCAGGGAAAAAACACACCGGCATGCTATATATAGCCGACATCGGATTGGATAGTAGAGCGATTTCAGAAGTATCTGCCGATTATGAATTTGCCAGTATTCAAACTATAAACGAGTTATTACCTTATCGCCCACCGGACGGACACAAGGGAACATTCGGCAAGGGATTGATAGTGGCGTGTTCTGCTGGGATGACTGGCGCTGGTATTATGGCAGGGATATCCTTCTTGCGCTCCGGTGCCGGACTTTGTTATCTCGCTGTCCCTCGCTCACTAACCGATATAGTGGATTCCTCGGCGACAGAAGTAGTGGTATTGCCTATGCCCGAGGTTCGCAGGAAACGCTGTCATACACTTCGCGCACTTGGCGAATTGCACAAATATGCACAGAATGTAGATGCAATCGCTATCGGTCCTGGTTTGGGCACACATTTTGAGACCCGCGATATGGTGAAAAAATTTTTGACCAAAGTTCGAACACCAGTGGTAATCGATGCGGATGGAATAAATGCACTGGCTGGCGAGATAAACGAAACCATCCCGAAAATTACTGCTGACTCGGTAATGACACCTCATCCAGGTGAATTGTCTCGACTATTGGAAATTCCAATCGAGAAAATTAACAATAAAAAAATCGATATGGCGAAAGAGTGGGCAAAGTTATTGTTTACCAATCTTTTGATAAAAGGCAATCCGACTTTGATAACCTCGGCAGAAAATCCAATATGGATAAATCCTGTGGGCAATGATGGAATGGCTACTGCTGGAAGTGGCGATGTGCTCACCGGACTGCTCACCGGATTTATCGCTCAAGGAATATCACCATTCCATTCTGCCTGTATGGGCACATATATTCACGGACTGGCGGGAGAGATTGCAGCACAAAAATTCACTGCCCGAGCGATGCTCGCCACAGATATATTATCATCCATTCCAGATGCAATCCGAGTAATCGAGAATGCACCAGCTCCGGAACGCAGGAGTTCGGACAAACTCAAGTTCGATTATATCCACACGGATATCGGAATCGGTATTGCAAGATTGGACATATTAGAATGATTAGTAGAGGTGTGGTTCTTTTGTATTGGGCATCCCGACCGGTCGGGACGCCTCTATATCTATCGAAATGGCGCAAAACGAATTGAAAGGATTTGGGAATATACCTCACGACACGTCGTGCCCCTACATATATTATTTTCCCATCTGAGTTTACCTGTGTTTATCTGTGGTTTTCGCAGAAACCCTCAACCACTCGGTTTATGGGGCGATGGTTATTCCCAAAATTTCTTATAAAATTGGTTTATCGAGGATAGGCAGAATATTTCGATGAAACTGGAATAGACGCTCAATATCCCCTAATTTTCATCAGTAGTTTTTCTTCTTTAGCTGGTGGAAGTCTTCGATAATGTGAGAATTGCATAGTGAAGAATCCTCTTCCTTGAGTAAGTGAGCGAAGTGATGTTGTATAACCGAACATTTCTGCCAGCGGAACGATAGCTTTTACTACCTCGCCATCTTTTCTATGGTCTATACCCTGAATTTCTGCACTTCTTGCGGATAAATCGCCCATTACATCACCTAAATTCTGTTCGGGAACTACCACTTCGATTTCCATCACCGGTTCCAGCAACACTGGGGATGCTTTCCTGACTGCCTGCAAAAATGCCTGTGATGATGCCATTTCAAAAGCCAATTCTGTGGAATGTTCCTCGTCGAATTCCAAATGAGTTATCTTAACTACCAAATCCAACAATGGATAGCCTGCGATAGTTCCGCTATCCTTGGTGGAAAGTATGCCATTTTCCACTGCCTTAATAAAATTTTCTGGTATTTCAACGGTGGATTTAAATTTCTTGATTACTTCTATTCCCGAGCCTTTTTCTCCCGGCATAACTTCGATTTCCACCACTGCGAACTGATGTTTTCCGCCCAATGGTTTATCTATAGTATATTTCGATTTTGCGGAACTGGTAATAGTTTCTCTATATGCTACTTGAGGATTTCCCACATTGACTCCCACATTGAATTCGCGTATCATTCTATCCACCAGTATTTCCAGATGCAATTCGCCCATTCCTGATATAATGGTTTGTCCGGTTTCCGTATCCTGGTGATATTTAAATGTGGGGTCTTCATCGGCTAATATCTGTAGTGTTTTATCGATTTTTTCCGCATCTGCACGAGATTTTGGTTCTACCGCTATAAATATCACCGGCTCGGGAAACTCCATCGATTCGAATGCTATGGGTTTTTTGGTATCACACAATGTATCACCTGTGGAAATTGTTTTCATTCCCGCTATTGCCACCACATCTCCGGCATAAGTCTCATCCAGTTCTATTCTTTTGTTGGCGTGCATCCGGAATATTTTCTGAACCCGTTCCTTTTTATCTGTTCGAGGATTCAAGTATTGATTGCCCACTTTTATAGTTCCCGAATAGATTCTGATGTATGATAATCTATCTACATAAGGGTCTGCGGCGATTTTAAATGCCAGTGATGAAAATGGTGCGTCTGGTTCGGATTTTCGGAATATTTCATCGCCGGTTCTGGGATGAATTCCTTTCACTGGTGGGACATCCGATGGTGCAGGAAGAAAATTTACCACCGCATTCAACAACGGCTGAATACCTTTATTTTTCAATGCCGAGCCAGCCAATACAGGAACGAATTCCTGTTGCAATGTCCCCGTTCTGATAGCACGATTTAATTGCTCTGGGGTAGGATTTTCATCATCGAGGATAGTTTCCAGCAAATCATCATCGTAATCCACCAGAGTGTCGATAAGGTGTTCCCTGGCGATTTGTGCTTCGCCTTGAAAATCGTGAGGGATAGGTATAGTTTCAAATTCTGCTCCCAATTTTTCTTCTTTCCATATCATCGTCTGCATAGTAACTAAATCGATAACTCCCTCGAAATGTTCTTCCTCGCCCATAGGGATATTTATAGGGACAGCTTTCGAGCCCAATTTTTCTGAAATAGTCTCCACTGCTCGCTCAAAATCTGCACCCATTCTATCCATCTTGTTCACGAATACTATCCGAGGGATGTTGTATTTATTAGCCTGACGCCAAATAGTTTCAGTTTGTGGTTCTACTCCACCGACTGCACAAACAATAATAACAGCGCCGTCCAGTGCACGAAGTGACCGTTCTACTTCCACAGTGAAATCCACATGACCTGGGGTATCGATAAGATTTATCTGGTGTTGCTCCCAAAAAAATGTAGTTGCAGCGGCGGTGATAGTAATTCCTCGTTCTTTCTCCTGTTCCATCCAATCCATCTGCGATGTGCCATAATCCACCTCGCCGAGTCGATGAATTTTTCCAGCATAATATAAAATCCGCTCAGTAGTAGTGGTCTTACCGGCATCTATGTGTGCTGCCAGACCGATATTACGAATCTTTTCTATTTCATATTTCATAATAGATTTCCCTCGTATGTAATTTCTCGATGCGAGAACATATTAAATAGCCAGAACACAAATAGCA
>QNEG01000031.1 GCA_003645115.1 bacterium
ATTTGACTCCACTGTATCCGGAAAAGAAATTCGAACTGGAACACGATCCCGAGGAGCGAACTACTCGAATAATGGACCTTTTCGTTCCTATCGGGATGGGACAACGATGTCTAATTACTTCTCCGCCAAAGGCTGGAAAGACGATGCTTCTGCAGGAAATCGCTCGAGCGATAATCAGGAATCATCCAGATACTGTGCTATTGATATTACTGATAGACGAGCGTCCGGAGGAAGTGACCGATATGAAAAGATTTGTGGAAGCAGAATGTTCACAGGTGAAGGAATTCCCCGATATCGAAATAATCTCCTCCACATTCGACGAGAGTCCGGAAAGACACGCTCAAGTAGCAGAAGTAGTGGTGGAGCGTGCAAAACGGCAGGTAGAGCAGAAAAGAGATGTGATAATATTATTAGATTCCATAACTCGACTGGCAAGAGCATATAACAATATAGCTCCGCACAGTGGCAGGATATTGACTGGTGGAGTAGATGCGTCGGCATTGTCCAAACCGAAACGATTTTTTGGCGCAGCGCGTAATATCGAGGAGGGCGGTTCGCTGACTATCGTGGCTACTGCACTTATCGAGACCGGTTCCAAGATGGACGAAGTGATTTTCGAGGAATTCAAGGGCACCGGTAATGCCGAAGTAGTGCTGGATAGAAGACTATCCGACCGCAGGATATTCCCCGCTATGGATATCAATCGCTCCGGAACCAGAAAAGAAGAACTATTACTGGAAAAATCTGTCCTGATGAGAGTATGGCTTTTGAGAAAAATATTGTCCGAACTAAATCCACTGGATGCGATGGAATTCCTGTTGAATAAGATGGTTACTACAAAATCCAATGAGGAATTCCTTGCCACTATGGCGGATAATCAGTGAATCAACAAAATCCGATAGATATTTTCCCCATCATCGATTAGATAAAATCCTGCTGGAAAATCTCCCATATATACTGGTGAAGTAAAATCGCCGAGTTTATTCCCTCGAATATCGTATATCGCAATCGGTCTGGCGGGCTGGATATGGATATATTCCCTAGTGGGATTGGGATATATTCTTAATTGCGGTTTGTTAGATGGCAATTGGATAATATTGGAAAGAGTCCCGCCTGCCTCGAAATATCGGGTAGCGAATTCCGCCAGGAATTTCTGCGCCACCTCGTAGCTATGGATGATGAGGACACATTCGTTGTTGCTGTGAAAGCCGGCATCAGACCAATTCATAGAACCAGTGAGGACGAAGGGGGAAAGTTCGGGACAATTCGGATTAGCGATCATATATTTATGGTGCAAACTCCCCCCATCAAGGGAATCAATAAAAACAGGTGGTTCAATTTCCCACCAATTAGTCGTATCTGCTGATTCTCTTTTCATATCAGCATAAACATTTGCTATTCCACCTGCTATATCAAAAACACCTCGTAGATCAGTTCCATTTAAGAAAAGCTTTTTCATAGTATCATCAATAGCTTCCCCATTTGTAAATCGATAAATTGAGAAATAGAGTTGTTCTGTAGCTTGACTAAAAGCTCTTAAAACAGAATTTTGATATTCTGGCGGAAGAGGTGAAAAATAGATTTCAAAATAAATATCTTCGTAACTAATTATATGTGTGTCAACATCAGGAAATGTAGTAGAGAAATTCGAATTAGTCGAATCGGGCAAATCTCCATCACAACCCCAATAGATATTAAATTGTTCGGTGAGTATTGATGCTAAAGAATGAGAGTAAATTACAACGGTGTTGTTAGCATAATGATTTAGTTCATTTGCTGTCAAATTACAACTCGATATAATCGAAATATCATTAGTAGTGTCTGAATCTCGTCCATCTATTATAAAAAATTTGCAATGCATCAAACGCGAACCCCCTCCGAAGTCATCCCGAATGAAAGGAATGTCCAAACTTGATAAGAATGAAATTACGCTATCATCACTAAATGCAGGAGAATCAAGGGCACAGCGGAATTTGATACCTCGCTCGACAGCATTTTCAATTGGTTCTGCAAGAAATTCCAATGCCCCAACATCAAAATTATACACACACATATCCACAGAATATTCGGCGTTGTCGATAAATTCTGCCAGCAGGCTATCCAGCCGGACATTCCAGCCATCCGGTAGAATGTCAATTCCGAGACTGTCGCATAGTTCTATATTCACATCTTTAGAAAAATATACTTCTACTGTTTGAGCTACAGTCGATGAAAAAATAATTAGGATTGACGCCACCGAAATTATCAATATTTTTTTATTATGAAACATTTTCTATTTCTATTTATATTATTGTTTTCACACGCATTATATAGTCAAGATGTCCAGAGTGTGGTCGAGCAATCTGAAGACAATGTAATAGTGGAGTCGAAAGCATTTACTCCCGACCCGACTGTTTCCGCATTGCTTTCTGGTGCAATTCCTGGCGCCGGACAAATATATTCTCGAGCCTGGTGGCATGCGCCAATATTTATTCTCACCGAAGGATATTGTATCTGGCGCGCTTATGATGCTAATTCCACCGCCGACAGTCTATGGAAACTTCGCAATTCTTTGGAACCAGAATCTCCCGAATATGAACAAACCGGTATCGAGTTTGAAAATTCCACTATCCAGCGAAATACTTATCTTTGGCTATTCGCTGGAGTAAAATTGCTGGACATAGTGGATGCCTATGTATCTGCTCACTTGTATAAGTTCGATGAAAAAATGACTCCACCATTAACGGTGGATTTTACCACCTCCTCGAATGGGTTCCAGTTCGCCTTGAATATACAATTTTAATTTCCGCCGATAGGTTTCTCTCAGTCGGGTGAAAAATTTTTGCGCAATATCGCTTCGGTAATCGGCGAAAGTCCATTCTCGGGGAATGAATTTTCCATCGCGCCAGATAAGTTGCATATCTGCATATACACCCTCGGTCAGATAAATTCTGTGAGCGAAATCCTTAAACGATGCCAGAATAACTTTAGCCTCGGTAATATATCCCGGGTCCAGATTCACTCGCCGATTTTTATCTTGTGTCAGTGAATTTTCTATTGCAGTGCAACTCCATTTTATTCTAATTAAATCATCGGGGAATCGAATTCCCTCCAGCGCGAACCAGAAACGAGTCAGTCCAGTGCCCATCTCGGATTGGTAATACTGGGTGAACTGGTCGAAATCTACTTTTTCGGAGGAAAATTCTATTTCGCCCCAATTCGAACTTATGGCTCGAGATATATTGTCCCACAGTTCCATTTCCGAAATAATAACTCCGACAAAGAATTGCACTGGATTATGTATGATGGGCTGTGCCATAATTTATTCCCACCAGTTATATTCTGATAACAATTTCTGGATTGCCTCAAATGGAACCGTTCCTGAACGAAACAATTTTATTTCTGGGTATTCCGATACATCGACCATAGTGGATGGCAGTCCATCCAGTTCGGTATCTTTATATACGAAAATGCCATCCACTAAATTATCGAATTGGGCGATAATGTCCATCGGATGAGTTAAAATTTTTTGTCCGCTGATATTTACACTGGTAGATGTGATAGGTTTTCCCAATATTTTCAATACCATATCGGCAAACCAGGATTTACTGATTCTGAATGCTATTTTCCCCTGTTTAATCAATGGTTTCGCCAAATCATTTTCAGGCGATGGCTTTGCTAACAATGTCAATGGTCCAGGAAAAAAATTTTCCATAATAGGAATATATTTTTCCCATCCTGCTACATAATCTGATATCCATTCCCATCGAAGTAAAATAATTTGGGGAGTTTGCGGCTCTCGTTTTTTTATGGAGTTAATCCTGATAATAGCTTCACCATTTGTTGCGTCAGCACTGAAACCATATAGAGTATCCGATGGGAATATTATTACTCCGCCATCTTTGAGTATATTAGCCGCTTCGTAAGCCGGCGACTGTTCCAAATTTTCCTCGCCTATGTATCGTATTAATGCCATCGATTATATTTTATATATTTTTTGTAAAATTTCCAGTCTTTTCTTAATAAAAAAACACTTTACTAAACTAAATAACAAAATTAAATTTATATTTAGAAAATGAATTTGACAAATTTGTATTTAAATCGTCATTGCGAGTCCCGAGATTCCAAAACCTTTGTTTTGAGGAATTTCGAGGAAACTCGAAATTCTAATCCCGCCCTGGCGGGAATATTTTCGGGTGGTCGAGAAGACGAAGCAATCTGGTGATAACCGTGCGCAAATAAAGGATTGCCACTTTCCCGATAACTTGGAATAGAGAGCGCAATGACATTGTAGTTTTGAGCAAAACTATTGAGGGATTTGGACTAAGATGGCTCGGTCGAAAACAAAACAGGAAAATATATTTAAATATGCTCTATTACTGCCCGCAATCATAGTTATTTTTGCAGTGGTAGTGTATCCATTTATCTACAACATTATACTCTCTCTATCCAATATGAGTATGACTCACTTTCGCGATTGGAAAATAATCGGTTTCCACCAATATATAAAAGTATTCTCCGAGAAATCATTCTATATTGTGTTTATAAAAACAGTAATCTGGACTGTGGTGAATGTGATTTTCCATGTGGTAATCGGTGTATTCCTGGCGATTGTTCTTAATAGACATTTACCCGGCAAGGGAATATTCCGCACGCTACTGATAATTCCCTGGGCGATGCCACAATATATTACCGCACTTACCTGGCGAGGTATGTTCAATTACGAATATGGTGCGATAAATCTCATCCTGTCGAAATGGTTGCAACTACCGATGATACAATGGCTTAAGGACCCACTATTCGCATTCGCCGCCTGTATCCTGACCAATATATGGCTGGGATTCCCATTTATGATGGTCATCGCTTATGGCGGATTACAAGCTATTCCACAGGAATTGTATGAAGCTGCCGATGTGGATGGCGCATCGGGATGGCAAAAATTCTGGAAAATTACCGTTCCTCATCTAAAACCGGTAATGACTCCAGCAATAGTGCTCGGAGTAATATGGACATTCAATAACCTCAATATTATATGGCTGGTATCCAATGGCGGTGAACCCTCAGACAAAACACACATATTGGTATCCTATGTATATAAAGCTGCATTCAGTCTATATCGATATGGATATGCAGCCGCTCTATCTATGGTAATCTTTGCAATTTTGCTGATATGGGGAATTATATTTATCAAAAAGACTAAAGCAGCCGAGGGAATATATTAATCCAATAAAGTCAGGGAAAGCCGATGAAAACTGGTGTGTTAATATTACTTTTATTACCGATATGGGTCTATTGCAATCATTAGTTGCTATGAAAATAATGGACGATATTATATTGATATTATGTTTAAAATGTAAAGTGGTTTTGAGACAGTATGGAAATTATAAGGTTAAATAATAACTTGAAACATTAAGGTCATCGCACCAGCGAAAAAGGTTATGGATTGAGAAGCTTAAGTCATTTCATAAGCGATGAAAGTTATGACACCAAAACAAAAAGTTATAACATAACAGGAGAAAATCATGGCACAAAGACGACCGATACCGGCAACCGACACTGATTTGTATCATTTTTTACATGGGATACATAAAACCGCTTCTAAACCAATTCTATTCTTAAAATAAATGGAGAAATTATGCGATATAGAATATTATTTTTTGTATTACTGGCTTATTTTATTACTTCATTCGGTGGGATAACATATGGACCATATTTAACCTGTCCCACTACAGATGGAGCAACAGTTCAATTCGGAAAGGAGTTATGGGACGATGCCGAGATATACTGGGCAGATTCTATGACCTATGCTACATCGGGGACATTACCCAATTCCGCCGATATCACCGAGATAGATACTCGAGCATTCTACACTATCACCGGATATGCACCATCCACAAGGATATATTATCGAGTGGTCGCTGGTAGTGATGAATCGCCGGTATATAATTTTCGCACTATGCCAGAGTTGGGCGATTCTGTTCACTTTTGCGCATATGGAGATACTCGAACCAACGAAGCCATTCATACAGATATCTGCCAGAAAATCGCACAGCACAATCCATTATTTGTAATCCACTCGGGCGATTTGATTGCAGATGCCTGGTCCACCGACGATTGGGATGGATATTTCGATGCTACCGATACTATATCTCATTATTCTCCATTTATTACCGCTATCGGAAATCACGAGATACCTTATGATATTTATAAGATTTATTTTAAACTTCCCGGAAATGAGGAGTGGTATGCATTGCATCTTGGATGTGTAAGTGTGATTTCCCTAAATTTATACACCGATTATACCTCGGGAAACAGTCAATATAATTGGCTGGAGGCTACACTCGCCGATTCGATTCCCACATCGACAAGATGGATTATAATAAATGAGCATGAATCCCCATATTCTACAAGCAATCATGGGAGTAATATCACAGTTCGAGAACATCTAAAGCCATTATATGACGCATACGGCGTGGATGTGGTATTCGCTGGACACGACCATTGCTATGAACATAGCTATGTGGATGGAATACACTATATAGTAACCGGCGGTGGCGGAGCACCATTGTATTCTGTCCCCGGTGGAGAATATACCATTTGTTGTGAAAGTGTGCATCATTTCATTATTCTCGATGCCGATACAGCAGACCTGTGTTTGACCGTATTCAGACAGGATGAAACCATACTGGAGGAATTCTGCTTGAGTGATTTTCCGGTTCGAGTTCCAATAATTCCGATTTCGCTGACTCTCTATGTGAAAACATATCCCAATCCGTTTAATTCTTCCTGCAATATAGATATATTCGATGTGGGAATCTATTCTGGCTCGAAGCTAAATGTGAAAATATTCGATTTGTATGGAAAGAAGATATGGGCAACCAAAGTAAAAATTAATCCACCACAGGATATCGAGGAAATTTCTACAGTGGCAGAAATAAAAGCTCGCTTGAAGAATAAAGATGACCATCGCATCGATACTTCACGACCCTCGGCTGAAATAATATGGAGACCCGACCAGAAAATCTGCAGTGGAGTATATTTTGTTCGGGTGGAAACACCGGATAAAACCCAGATTACTAAAAGAATTATATACTTAAAATAACTTATTTAAATCGAGGCATGATATAATAAAAGCTTCGACAGAAGGGAATTTAAAAATAGCAAACTAGTAAGAAAATGGGTCGGGAAGATATAAAAAAATTGGCAGAGGAATTAGAAAGCGCCGACAATAGGCGCAAAGTGGAAATACTAAATGAATTATCGGTGGTTTCCGCAGAGGATTCTCCAGAAAAAGCTATACAATATGGCGAGCGAGCATTAAAATTAGCCAGAAAAATCGGAGATAGAAAAGGCGAGGCAAATTCACTATCCAATATTAGTAAGGCATATATTAAAACTGGTGCTTATGAAAAAGCTCTGGAATATCAAAATAAATCATTGGAAATCTGGGAGGAAGTGGATAATCAGAGTAAAATTGCTAATTCATTACACAATATTGGAGTAATCTATTATTTTATTAGCAATTATCCCGATGCATTGAAATATTTTAAAAGAGCTTTTTTTATACGAGATAAGATAGGCGATACAAAAGGTCTTTCACAGACTTTAAACAATCTGGGAATTATATGTCGAAATACAAGCAAATATGAAGATGCATTAAAATATTATGGAAAATCATTGGAAATAAAGGAAAAAACGGATGATGCTAGAGGAATAGCAGATACACTTACCAATATCTCAATAATATACAAGGAAATCAATAACTTCGATAAAGCACTTCAATATCAAGAGGAAGCATTGAGCATTTTTGAAGATATCGGTGATAAATACGGAATCGCACTTTCGTTGAATAATATCGGGATTATTCATAAGAGATATGATAATCCCGATACCTCACTGGAATATTTTCGAAGCGCACTGAAAATATTCGAGGAACTAAAAAATAAAAGCGGAATGGTGGATGCATTAAATAATATCGCTACTTCATACCAGAAACTAAATAACCCTGTCAAAGCACTGGAATATTATAAGAAATCATTGGGAATAAGCGAGGAAATTGCAAACCAAAGAAAAATTGCGCTATTATCTATAAATATCGGAAATATATATGGTGAGTTAGATGATTATGAATCGGCATTGAAGTATATCGAACGGGGTAAAGAATTAGCTCAGAAAATTGGTCTGAAAACAATTATCCAGTCGAGTTATGAAATGCTGACCGAATTATATTCCGCAAAGCAGGATTTTGAAAAAGCGCTGGAATATCATCGTCTATATACAAAAATAAAGGATGAAATACTGAACGAGGAGACCAGCAAACAATTGACCGAGATGCAGGTTAGATATGAGACCGAGCGAAAAGAGCGCGAGGCAGAAATCTATCGGCTGAAAAATGTGGAACTCGCAGAAAGCAACCGCAAATTAACCGAAGCGAACGAAAAAATCGAGCGTCAGAAAACAGAATTGGAACGGACACTGGATGAATTGCGCAGAACTCAGAAACAATTGGTAGAATCGGAAAAAATGGCATCGCTGGGAAGTCTGGTCGCTGGCGTGGCACACGAAATAAATACTCCAGTAGGTATCGGGATAACAGCAGCATCATCGCTGATGGAGGATATAAAAAATTTCACCGAACTATATAATCGAGATGAGATTACCACCAGCGATTTCGAGGAATTTGTCCAATCGGCTTATGAAACTGCGAAACTGCTATTGAGCAATCTTCAGCGCACCGGCAATTTAATCCAGAGTTTTAAACAAATCTCGGTGGATCAATTCACCGAACAGCGGCGCGAATTTAAGTTGAAATCGTATATCGATGATATAATCGTCAGTCTTAAACCGAAATTTGCAGGGAAAGATATCGAACTGACAATCGATTGCGACGAGGAATTGACGCTAAACAGCTATCCGGGCGCATTTGCACAAATTTTTACTAACTTGATTATCAATTCGATAATTCACGGATTCAGGGATAGAGATAGCGGTGAAATCTCAATTTCTGTCAAATCCGATGGCGAAAAATTGAGCGTATCATACAGCGATAATGGAGTTGGAATTTCTGCGGAGAATATTCCCAAAATTTTCGACCCGTTTTTCACCACCAATAAGCAAATCGGCACTGGACTCGGACTGAATATCGTGTATAATATTATAACACAAAAACTGGGCGGTTCCATAGAGTGCAAAAGTCAACCAAAAAAAGAAACAAAATTCGATATAATTATACCATTATCTGGAGGAAAAAATGAGCAAGAAAGACAAAAACGATAAAGCTTCTGCCGATGATATTATAGTAGTGAAGAAAAAGAAATCACTTTTTACAGCAAATAAAAAATCTACTGAACTATCATTATCCAGTGATAATGAAAAATGGAAAATATTGATTGTGGATGATGAAGAAGATGTGCATACAATTACGCGAGTAGCACTGAAAAAATTCGCATTCCAGAATAGAGAACTGGAATTTATCGACACTTATTCCGCCGAAGAAACCAAACGAGTTCTGAAACGACATCCCGATACTGCTGTGGTTTTGCTGGATGTGGTTATGGAAACTACCGATGCGGGATTGGAACTGGTAAAATATATCCGCGAGACATTAAAAAATAAGCATATTCGAATAATATTACGAACCGGACAACCCGGTGAGGCACCCGAGAAAAAAGTTGTCGAGCAATATCAAATAGATGATTATAAGACAAAAACCGAGTTGACCACAACAAAATTATATACTGTTATCTTGACCGCATTGAGATCGTATAGATACATAAAGGCATTGGAAAATGAGATTTCCAATAGGACACAAATCGAGGAAGCATTAAAGGAAAGTGAGGAGAAATATCGGGCATTATTCAATCAAGCTAACGATGCCATTTTTCTGGAGACCGCAGACCAGCAAATAGTCGAGGTAAACCAGCGTGCCTGCGAGATGTTCGGATATTCTCGCGAGCAATTATTATCGATGAAAACAACCGATTTTCAACCAGAAAAAATAAAAAAGCCCGCACCAATATATTCCAATCCCAATGAATATAAAAAAGGTATCCAC
>QNEG01000032.1 GCA_003645115.1 bacterium
AATTTGGCGAAAAAAGGCTTGACATTTATCGAGTATGATTATATTTAAAGAAAATTCCGGCGTAGCTCAACCGGTAGAGCGGGTGGCTGTTAACCACTAGGTTGGGGGTTCGAGTCCCTCCGCCGGAGTTTATTTAGATAGTTATTTTACAATATTTTTTGGTCGAAGAAAGAAAATTCCACCGTAGCTCAATGGGTAGAGTGGGTGGCTGTTATCCCGACCAGTAGGGATGGGGGGTTCGAGTCCGTCAGCTTTATCAACTTTGAAATATGCATCATTATTTATATATACTTTATTCTAACAGTTTGGATAAATATTATATAGGGGTTTCAAAAAATCCTAAAGTTCGGCTCCATTTCCATAATACCTCAACCAAAGGGTGAACAGTTCGTGGTCGTAATATACACAAAGGAATTTTCTATTAAAGAACAGGCAATGATATGGGAAAGATGGATAAAACGACAAAAGAACCGAAAAATAATAGAAAAAATACTATCTGGTGATTTTACTTTTTTTGATTCTAATTATTCTGATTGAATTCAGCAGACCGTCTCAAAACTATCGTTGCCAGAATTGAGGATTTTATTTTTTCAATAATTTTTGTAATTCAGATAAGGTTCTGGTGTTTATAACATCGTGTGGTTCCAGCCATCCTCGGCGACCCTGCCCGATACCGTATCGCATATAATCCAGTCCATTTATACTATGCGCATCGGTGGAAATTGCGATTTTCACTCCCATCTGTTTTGCCATTTTGCAATGAATGTCGTTTAAATCGAGTCTATCGGGATGAGAATTAAGTTCGAGGAAGCAATTATTATCCCGGGCACATTTTATTATCTTTTCCATATCCACTTGGTATGGTTCGCGTTTATTTATCATTCTGCCCGTGGGATGCCCCAGAACATTGGTGTATGGATTTTGCAGAGCGTTTATTATTCGAGCGGTCTGTTCCTTTCGCGAAAGGTTGAATTTATAATGCACAGAACATATGACTATATCCAGTTTACTCAATATTTCATCTGGTAAATCCAGGGAGCCATCCTCTAAAATATCCACTTCAATGCCCTTAAGAATAGTTATACCATCCAATTTGTGATTGATTTCATCGATTCGTCGAATTTGTTGGGCTAATCGTTCTGGTGTCAATCCATTTGCCACACTGGTATGCCGTGAATGTTCCGTAATCGCTATATATTCATATCCTCGTTCTCGAGCAGCTTCTGCCATTTCTTCTATAGTAAAATGCCCATCAGACCACTCGGTGTGAATATGTAAATCTCCCCTGATATCGCCGAGTTCTAACAAGTTAGGTAATTTTCCTTTCCGAGCCGATTCAATTTCTCCTCTATTTTCTCGCAATTCAGGTGGAATATACGGTAAATCTATCTGCTTATATACTTCCTCCTCGCTTTTTCCAGCGATTTTCTTATCGGTCTTAAATACTCCATATTCATTAATTTTTAAGCCCATTTCTTGAGCGATTTTTCGGATAGCGATATTGTGAGCTTTAGAACCGGTGAAATATAGTAATGCGGAGCCATAACTTTCCGGTGTAAACACTCTAATATCGACCTGGATACCTGAGCGAAGTATCACCGAGGATTTCGTGTTTCCTTTCGAAATTACTTCGCTAACATCCTCATATTTCACGAAATGTTCCATAATATCTGTATCCTGTTCACAGGTAGTTAGAATATCCAAATCGCCGACTGTCTCTTTTCTTCGGCGATAACTTCCCGCTATTATTACATCGTTAACTCCACTTAATTTTTTTAGATACTGAATATAGGAGTCGGCGATTTGCTCTGCCGCCGCTATATTAAATCTTTTCTCACTTTCCTCGAGCCTGCCGATTTCACGCAGTATTTTCTTCTCGGTTTTTTCACCCAATCCGTAGAGTTTGCTGAGTATTCCTTTCTCTGCAGATTCCTTTAATTCCTTTACATTTGTGATGCCCAATTTTTCATAAATCAATTTTACTCTCTTCGCACCTAAACCCGGAATCTGGAGTAATTTTGTCAATTCTGGAGAGGTTTCTTTTTCCAAATCCTGAAGCATTTTTAGTGTTCCGGTTTTTACTATCTCCTCGATTTTTCCAGCCAGATCTTTACCTATCCCAGATATTTCTGTTAAGTCTTCTCCTTTCTCTACCATATCTGCCACATTTTGAGATAGTTCTCCTATGGTTCGAGCTGCATTGCGATATGCTCTAACTCGGAATTGGTTTTCGCCCTTTATTTCCAGTAAATCGGCGACACGCGTGAATATTTCTTTTATGTCGTTGTTATGAATCGGCATACAATAGAATAGCACTCTTATTGCTTTTGACAAGTTGGGCAGAAATAAGCACTTCTGCCAGAAATTTTTGTGCGCATAATATTATCGCCACATCGAGGACACTTCGCATCCACATTCCGATTACGCAATAGCCATTCATCGGGGAAATTATCGGGTTCAGAACTACACTGGATAGCTATTTGTAGCACCTGTTTCATCTGTTGGAATATTGTCTTTTTCTGGCTCAGATTCAGCGATGATACATCACAAGCGGGGTGAATTTTACTTTGGAATAATATCTCATCAGAGTATATATTTCCCACTCCTGCCATCAGGTGTTGGTCCATCAATGCGGATTTTATGTTGCCTCTCTTATGGGAAAGCAATTCTTTGAATGTATCGAAATCGATATTCAATGCATCACCGCCCAGTTCCTTATCCTCGAGGAATTTTTGCAAATCATCCACTATGCCGACTTTCCCCAGCAATCTCTGGCTTATTATCCCCAGATAATATCCATTTTCGAATTCGAGTCGGATTCGCATATGACTGGGTTGTTGTTCGATGTCCCTGAAATATTTTACATTGCCACTCATACCGAAATGAAGCATTAAATAAATTTCATCATCTCCACTTATTCGAACGAAAAGATATTTTCCATATCGTTTTAACGATTGGAGTGACTTGTTTTTCAGTTTCTCGGCAAGATTATCGGCGGAAATATTTTCCAGTATCCTTTCATCCTGAACAGTGACTTTTACGATTTTTTTGTGCAATGATGTCGCCTGAATATATTGTCCGAAAACTTCTACTTCAGGTAATTCTGGCATTTTTCATTCCTCCCTCGAATAGATTAGCTTTTCAGCATCTGCGCTAATTGCAAAGCATTATCTGGCGCATATCCTGCTTGGTCGTTATCGAAACAGCAGGCTCATCGACAGAGTCAATGATGATAGCAATTCTGCGATACCTCTGCCATAATAAGTAGAATCGATGTGTGCTATATGTAAATCGGCTAATTTTTCGTTCTTTTTCAATATCCGTTCTACGGCTTCGTTCCCGATATATGGTTTATAATTCTCAACTCGGATTAATTTGAATTTATCATTCATAATATCTTCTCAATATGTGATGGATTAGAGTAAAATATTTTTATTCAATATCGGAACAGAGCAGCGATTGATGAATTATTGGGCATTTTATCCGGATTCAATACAAAAATTTCACCACCGTGATTATGAGTTTGAATCGCACATAAATTTAACAAATCTTCATCACAATGTTGAGCTTTACTGTGGATGTCGATTTTTTCGGCATCCTTATCATATTTGCCCCATAAATGGCTGTCCTGCGCAATAAACAATTGTGCTACTTTACCATAGAATGCCGCTGGCAATATTTCCTCGATTTTATCGGATGTGCGGTCTGTATTCATCAATTGATTATATTGCTCCAATGCCTTTTTCTGGGGCAACATAAATTGTGACTTCAGTTTATTATATGCGCTCTCGTTTAATTGCTCGGGTTTTAGTTTATCAGGATTGCCAGATACCCAGACTTCTTTCACCAGATATGGATAAGTATTAGCATCGCGATATATTGGGAACAATTTATCATCGCAAGCTAAAATTAATGGAAAAGTTTTCCCCTTGATTTTCTGATGAATAGCCTTATCTATTATTCTGCAATATTGAGCGAGTAATTCGATAGAATCGTCCTCGCCACCGTGTCCGTGGAACATTGCAGTTCTGCCACCTCTTTGACCACGAGGCTGGGTTTTTACTTGAATTTCTCTTTTCTGCTCATCCAAATTTAATGCCTGTTGAAAATTTTTCGGCGCATCTCCTAATTTTATCTGGCGAATATCGAAATGACTCGCCTTGAAAAATCGTATTTTATTTTGACTGAATGCAAGCAGATAAAATTTCTGATTGACATTCTGCAATTCCAATAATGGCATAAGATGGAAACAATTCTCGGAGACTACAGATATTTCCTCGACACTGATTGGCAATCGGAAATACTGAAAATATCCCCAGGATAAGAACAAGGCGAGACCATTCTTTTGATATTGCCAGAATACACTGGTTTTGTATAATTTTTCTGCTGGTCGAAGTATATTGCTTATCTGTTTTTCATCGATTCCGCAGGCTAATAGTTTTTCCTCGGTGCAGGAAAATAAGTTCTTCAATCGAATTGGATTTTGAGTCACCTTCCTTCCGGAATGGAAAGTTGGCATATATAATGATACAAAAATGTCATTTTTGGCATTAAGTAATTTCTCCGTATCCTTGTTATTTAATAAATCCATATTTCCTCCCGGTTTAGTTAGTTTAATCATCTATAATCAGAATTTATATTTTTTGTGGTTTAATTTCAAGTTCTCGACTTAATTGAAGATAATTAATAATATCTGCGCGAGTTACCATACCCTTCAATTTTCCATTAGCCATTACTATTACTTGATTTATATCATATTTTGCCAGCAATTCCATCACCGAATTCAATGTCTCATCGATTCTAACACTGTGAATAGGTTGTGTGGTCATAATATCCTTCACAGGAGTTGATTCCCATTTATCCTGTGGTATTTTTTTTACATCGCTGAGAGTGATAATACCTACAACATTATCACCAGAAATCACCGGTGCAGCGCGTTTATGATGATGGAAAAATATATTGTCCACCGCTTCTTTGACAGATTGTTCAGCATAGATAGTAACCAAATCAGGGTCCATAATGTCTTTCACTGTGGCATTGGATAGATATTCATTGAGAGAGAGTTGGTTTCTACTTGCGGATGCTGCGCTATTAAGGAATAGTCCGATAAGTGCAATCCACACGCCACCTATCCAATTTCCTGCGATTAGCTGAATTCCCCCAAAAACAATAAACATCCATGCCACTGCTTGTCCAGCGACAGATGCGATATTGGTAGCTTTTTTATAATCATCTGTAGCTGCCCAGATTATCGACCGCAGAACTCTTCCACCATCCAAAGGAAATCCGGGCAGTAAATTGAAAAATGCCAGGATAAAATTAATTAATGCCAGATAATTTAATATAGCCGATACCGGTTCGCTGAGTCCGTGAGTAAAAAACGAAATTCCAAAGAAAACAATTCCCAGTAAGACACTGGTTATCGGTCCAGCCAATGTCATCAATAGTTCATCCTGTGGTGTCTCTGGTTCTTTTTCCAATCCACTTACTCCACCGAACAGAAAGAGGGTGATACTATGAATGGGCAATTTTCTTGCCTTAGCCACCAATGAATGTGCCAACTCGTGCAAAAGAATGGAAAGAAATAACAGAAGCGATGCGATAACACCCGTTATCCAACAGGTTGCGGTGTTCCATTCTGGATACTGATTAGGGAAAAATCCCTCCGCCAATGACCAAGTTATCAAAACAAATATGAACAGCCAGGTATAATGAATCCCAATTTCGATTCCAGCGATACTGCCTATAGTCAAAGCTTTTCGCTTGATTGTTTTCCTGCTATGTTTTGCTCGTGGTTGCCGAGCTAAATCCGTCATTTAGTTTCTCCTCAATCCTTATGTTATAATTGTATTGTTCATCCTCATTTTCTTTTTCGTCCCAGTCCATTGATTGCTACTTTTGCCATAATTATTTCTCCTGGTTTTAAAACCAATTTGGCAGACGACATTCGAATGCTTTATTAAATACTAATACATAACCGCCAGACTATCAAGGAATAATTCCAATTATATATTCATTTGTTTGGAATTAAATGAAGTGTAATAGAATTATTTTTTGTTCTGAATTTTTTCCAGCACTTTTTCTGGGGTGAATGGAGAATGGAATAATCGCACCTGCACCGCATCATAAATAGCATTAGCGATTGCTGGTATGGGACCATTTATTCCTATTTCCGCTACCGATTTTGCTCCAAATGGACCAGTTTCTTCATACGATTCAACTATTATGGTTTCCATATCTGGCAAATCTGCTGCGGAAAATATCTTATAATCACTGTAATTGGAATTTAGCATTCTGCCCCTGTCATCGAATTTGTAATCCTCCCAGAGTGCATAAGAAATTCCATTCAATGTAGCGCCTTCCACCTGTCCTTCTGCCAATTTGGGATTCATTGCTTTCCCACAATCCACTGCCGAGACAAATTTGATTACTTTCACCTGTCCAGTGCGGGTATCTACCTCGACTTCGGCGAATTGTGCTATGAACGGTGGTGGAGATTCCGTTCCATAATAGGACGCTCCAGCCTGTATTTGAAATTGGTCCTGTTCATAGAAAGCATAATATCCAATTCGCTCGAAAGTAATGGATTCATCGGTTTCGATGTTGCGAACCATTCCATTGTCCAGGATTAGATTTTCCTCATCACAATCCAACAATTTCTGCGCTACCGATATAATCTGTGTTGCGATTTTTTGTGCGCAAATGCGAACAGCATTACCCGATACATAAGTGGTAGATGAGGCATAAGCGCCCACATCGAATGGTGTCAAATCGGTATCGGAGGAACGAACTATGAATTTATCCACCGGGACAGTAAGAACCTCGCCAGCGATTTGGGCTAAAATAGTATCGGAACCGGTTCCTATGTCTGTGGCGCCGATATGCAAATTAAATGAGCCATCCTCGTTCATTTTAATATATGCACTCGCCATATCCACTCGAGGTATTCCAGAACCCTGCATAGCCACTGCTACTCCCACTCCTCGAACTTTATCTCCATTTCGAATTCTCTTGTCGCGTTTTTCATACCAGCCGATAGCTTTAGCACCTCTATCTATGCACTCATCGAGTTTGCAAGAATTAATAAATTGTTTAACTCCTTCCTTGCCTTCGCCCAATGCCTCGAATACTGGTGATGTTTCGCCCTCGCCAATACGCCACTTCTTGATATATTCCAGGACATCGATACCCAATTTGCGAGCTATTATGTCTATCTGCTGATTCAATGCGGCATAACCCTGTGTGGCGCCATAGCCGCGATACGCACCACCGACTGGCAAATTGGTATAAACCGTGCGCCCTACGAAATTGATATTTTCGATTTTATTAAACAGCGGAAGGACTTTAGAGCCGGCATTTGCAAGCACAGTGAGTGCGTGAGAACCATAAGCACCAGCATTCATTAGAGCATCCATATCCAACGCTACAATAGTTCCATCATTTTTCACTCCAGTTTTCAATTTCACTCGCATAGGGTGTCGGGTTCGAGAGGAGACGAATACTTCCTCACGGGATAGCACCAGCCTCGCCGGCCGCTTATTTCGAATAGCGACCAGTGCTACGAGTGGTTCCAGTAGCACCTCCTGTTTTGCACCGAATCCACCGCCGATACGAGGTTTTATCACACGTATCTTGCCAATCGGTAAACCGACCAGTTTACTGGTGATTCGTCTGGCATGAAAAGGAACTTGTGTGGCGGAGATTATTATCAATCTTCCTCGCTCATCGAAATATGCGATAGCGGAGTGAGGTTCGTTCACACAATGATTGGCATATTGGACACTATATGTATTTTCTATAATAAAATCCGCATCGGAGAAACCTTTTTCAAGGTCGCCAAAATTTATTCTTACCTCCGCAGCAAGATTTTTGGAAATATCATAAACCGATGGAATCGGCATATATTCATCATCATTATGAATCTTCGGTGCATCGGGATTCAATGCCTTTTCCATATCGAATAGTGGTTCCAATTGTCTATATTCCACATAAATTTTTTCCAGTGCGGCTCGAGCTACATGTGGAGTTTCCGCAGCTACCATAGCAACTCTATCTCCAACGAAACGAACTTTTTTATCGAACAGCACCATATCATACGGCGATGGCTCAGGATATCCCTGTCCAGCGGAGGTGTAAAGCACCCGTGATGTATTCCCATAATGTAAAATATCTACCACTCCATCCATTTTTTCCGCATCGGTAGTATCGATTTTTTCTATTATTGCAAAAGGATGTGGAGAATACAGAATGGCGAGATGGAGTAGATTTTGTTTGCCGGGAAAGTCGAAATCATCGGTGAATTTCTCCTCACCAGTAGCGAGTCCAAGTGAATCGATTTTTCTTATCGATTTTCCGATTGTATCGAATTTATCCTTCATTTCTAATCCTTTCCGCCGCCAGTTTGACTGCCTGAATTATTTTCACATATCCAGTGCATCGACAGAGATTGCCAGAGAGCGCCAGTTTAATTTCATTATCATCGGGCATAGGATTTTTCTGGAGCAGATAATAGGTTGCCATAACCATTCCCGGAGTGCAGAAACCACATTGGACAGCGCCTGATTCCACAAATGCATCCTGAATAATATGTGGATTATGAATATCGCCGATTCCTTTTATGGTAGTGATTTTATGTCCGATTGCAGAACCAGCGAGCACCTGGCAGGAATTTACCAGTTCGTCATCCAGCAGGATGAGACAGGCGCCACATTCACCTTGATTGCAACCCTCTTTGACCTCGGAATAACCATTTTCTCGAAGAACCTGTAATAATGTGGCATCGGAAGGAAATGTGAAATTTCTGCTGTTTCCGTTTATTATAAAAGTTCCATTCATAGTTCGACCTCGGATGCTATAAGTTATCGAATCGTTTATATCTCGGCAATAGCTCGCTCCAGCATAACATCGAACAGCTTACGAATGTAGTTCCCATTTCCGAGATTTTTATTCCCGAATTTTATATCGATATTTTTTATCTGTTCCGCCAGTTCGATTTTATTTATCGGGTTGGTCAACAATACTTTTTCAAATTCCATCGGGTGAAAATATTTTTTGCTATTGCCCACAATCACTATGCGAATGTCCTCCAAATTTTTGCTATTTCCTTTCCACAGGATAGAAATATTGAAAGCGGAGTAATCGAAAGTGGTCCTGGATGGGCGAATGTATTTACTTTGCCAGTTGTCCTTTGGGATTCTGACAGCGAGAATCAAGGCATTTTTGAATTGCTTGATTTCCGCGAGATACTCATCGATTGGGATAATTTTTTCACCCAAATCGGTTGCGAGAATCAATTGCGCTTCCGATGCTATCAATGGTCCAATAATATCCGACCATATCGGGAATGCTCGAATACTACCACACAGTGTAATCCTGTTTCGGAGTGGGGGAGATGCAGCCTTAAAAAGAGATTTTATCAGTATGTGTTCGGGAGCGATTTGTTTTAATTTATCTATTGTTGTGGAATATGTATTCAATCCGCCCAATTCGATATAGTCATCGTTATTGTGGATATAATTCAATGGCAGTCTGTGGATATCTACGATTCCATCCAATTTGCCCAGATTTCTTTTCAGTATAAATGTCCCGCCAGCGTGTATTATTGTGTTATCCTGCCGAATTAGCTGAAGTGTTTTTTTTACCGTGTCGGGATAATACCATTCAGGCATCGTTTACCTCGTTTCGAATGTTGCCCACCATACTTAACGATGACGCAAAGCACTCATTATAACACTACGATGCAGAACATCATAGCAAGCGAATGAGTATATTATAATCTCATATATTTTTCAGTCAAGCGATTGTTGAA
>QNEG01000033.1 GCA_003645115.1 bacterium
ATATATATGGGACCATTGGCGCCAGAATTGAAAGATGTTAAGGCACCGAGTTTTGCGTTAAGTTTTCCACCATTTATTCTGGCGTTGCTATGTATTCTCTTTGGTATTGTGCCGGGTATCCCACTTAATAAGTTGCTGATACCAGCACTTAACGCAATCTCTCCGGGAATTATGAATGCGATGCCATCGGGAACTCAATTTAATTTGTTCTCTATCAATATCGGTTCCTCGTTCTGGCAGGTCGGTATCGGTGTGATATTGCTATTTCTGGGCGTGATTGTGGCATGGCTTTATTATTCTGCGGGAAAGGCTTTTAAATCTCGAAAATCCCCAGCATTTATCGGCGGTATCGAACCAGAAACTCTGGCTGGATATCATACATTCACTAATGAGGCTATGCGAGTCCCCGGAACAGGTTTCTATAATACACTCAAGGAATTACCTATTCTGAAAGCTATATTACCCGATGCAGAATATGGTGCTTTCGACCCGTATCGATATGTCAGCAAAATCGGTGAGGCGCTGTTTGTAAAACCATTAAAACTATTACACAGCGGTATCTTGTCATCTTATTTGACCTGGGCGATTATCGGATTAGTATTTATTATGATATATCTTCGAATGTTCTATCTTTCGATGATTGTTAAATAGACAAAGATAATTCAAGGAGGAATTGAGATATGGCTTTATTCATTGTAATATTAATATTGATGATAGCGGGTTCTGTGGTCGCCGTGGAAATCAAAAATATGCTTTCTGCGGTGATAGCTGCTGGAATTGTTGGGTTCGGTGTCAGTGTTATGTTCCTATTCCTGAAAGCCCCCGATATCGCTATCACTCAGGTCATCGTAGAAGTCCTCAGTTTGATTATATTAATCAGAATCACTACCAACGCAGATAATGAAGCTATCGAGAAGAAGATAGATAATTTCGCTAATATCGTCGGATTGATTTTTGTGGGACTTTTCGTTGCGTTCTGTTTTTGGGCTTTCGTCGATATGACCGCTTTCGGAACTCCGATTATGAGAGTCAGTCAACATTATCTATCTGCCGGTTTGGAGGAAACTGGCGCTGCTAATATGGTTGCTGCTGTTATCCTCGATTATCGCGCTTATGATACTTTGGGCGAAGCTGTAGTGATATTTACATCTATATTGGGTGCATTTGTAATACTCAGGAGCCGAGGTAAAAAGAAATTAACCGAAAAAGATATGGAAAAAGTGGGAATTCCCGAATAAATGGGGGTAATAAATTATGAAAAAAGAACAAATAGAAAAAATTGTCCACGATGATGGCATCGGGATGTCTCTTATCGTAAAGACTGTGGCAAGAATGATGATTGCGGTGATATTGTTGTTCGGTTTTTATATTATCATCTATGGACATCTTACTCCAGGCGGAGGTTTTGCTGGTGGAGTTATACTGGCGATTGCTTATACACTTATGATGCTCGCACTCAGTCGCAAAATCGCTCTGGAAAAATTTAGCGATTTTTGGGCATCTTTCTGGGATAATATCGGTATGCTGTCATTTATAGTTATTGGCTTTATCGGTTTGAGCGTGGGATATTTTCTGTATAATTTCCTCTGGCACGGTGAACCCTTCCACCTTATTTCCGCAGGAATTATCCCACTGGCTAATATTTCCATTGGAATTAAAGTAGGCGCTTGCCTTTATGCGATATTCATCGGACTTTCCATTTATGGAAGAGTTATTGTTAAAGAAGAGGAGGAATAAGATATGATTGTGTATATACTCAATGTAATAATAATGGCGTTGGGACTATATTGTCTTATTGCCAAACGGCACATAATAAAAAAGATTATTGGAATGGTGCTGATAGAATATTCTATGAATCTATTTCTTATACTGATAGGTTATCGTATAAATGGCCTCGCACCGATTCTATTGCCCGAGATGAATCGAGTTCAATTTTCACAATATGGTGTCGATCCATTACCGCAGGCATTAGTCCTGACATCGATTGTAATCGGTCTGGGAACACTCGCTCTTATGGCGGCTTATGCTATGAAATTATATGAAAAATATAGAACATTCGATATGAGTGAAATCAGAAGACTTAGAGGATAATTATAATTTTCAATAAAAGGAGAGACCAATGCAGAATGTAATGTTACCACTATCGGTTGGGCTACCGCTTCTTGTATCGGTGGTAATTCTTTTAATCGGAAAGTTTTGGAAAAGTATAGGTAAATTATTTGCTCCTATTTGCGGATTGGTGGTATTAGTATTTGCAATCAGTCTTATCGATGCTTCCGATGGTATTTATTGGATGGGTGGATGGCCTCCACCGTTTGGTATCGTCCTGGTGCTGGATTCTTTGAGTAAACTTATATTGCTGACTGTCAATGTGGTCGCATTTTTCGCTCTGTTATATTCCGTATCGTATATGAAACACTATACCGCACAGCCGAAATTTTATGCCCTTTTCCTGCTTATGCTCGCTGGTATGAATGGAGTAGTTCTAACTGGAGACTTATTTAATCTGTTCGTATTTCTCGAGGTGGCCTCTATCGCAAGTTATGCACTGGTCGGTTTTGGAGTGGAACACGAGGAACTGGAGGCTGGATTCAAATATCTCATACTCGGTTCTATCGCATCAGGTATGATTCTGGTGGGTATTGCTATTATTTATAATCTTACTGGAACAGTCAATATGGCAGATGCCGCCAGATTTATAGTCAATATGGGAACTAATCGTGCACTACTTTTTGCTACTGGATTGTTTCTATTTGGTTTCTCGCTTAAGGCAGGCTTGGTTCCGTTTCATGCCTGGCTTCCCGATGCTCACCCATCGGCACCAGCGCCAGTTTCCGCTATGCTCTCGGGAGTCCTGATTAAAGCACTCGGCGTTTATGCGATGATACGAGTAATATATTCGGTGGTGGGCGCACCACAAATGATGCTGGAGATGATACTTTGGTTAGGAGTAGCTTCTGCTCTCATTGGTGGTCTTATGAGTCTGGGGCAAAATGACCTAAAAAGAATGCTTGCATTCTCTTCTATTAGTCAGGTGGGATATATCGCTATGGGAATTGGAATAGGAACTCCACTGGGTATCGCAGCCGCACTTTTCCATTTGTTCAATCATGCTACATTCAAGGGATTGTTGTTTTTGAGCGCTGGTTCTATAGAACAGTCCACAGGAACCCGAGATCTTCGACAAATGGGCGGATTGATGAAAAAATTACCGGTAACCAGTTTATCCACTCTGGTGGGCAGTTTATCTATTTCGGGTATTCCGCCACTCAATGGTTTCTGGAGTAAACTGCTGATTATTATCGCACTGATACAGGCTAAGGCTATTGTGCCTGCGGTATTTGCTATCGTAGTATCATTTATCACATTGGCATACTATGCAAAACTACAGAGATTTACATTATTCGGACCATTGCCCGATATGTATCGAAAGATGAAGGAATCACCATTCTTGATGTTAGTTTCTCTGATAGCTCTTTCTGTAATATGTATCGTGGTGGGATTATTTTATCCATATTTTATGGATTCGCTTTTCAATCCCGCTGCTCGAGCCATTATGGACCAAACAGGATATATTTCTATGATTATAGGAGGATGATATATGAAATTTATAGGGGAATTCATAATGCTATTCGGTATCTGGTTGCTATTGACCTGGAGTCTGGCGCCAGCGCAGGTAATCGCTGGAGTAGTGGTTACTTTGCTGGTAACCGGATTAGCGGGCGATATATTTGTATTCAAAGCAAGCAGAGCATTTAATCCTGTCAGAATTTTCTGGATGATTGTATATATCCCATATTTTCTATGGTATGTGGTGCTGGCTAATCTCGATGTCGCTTATCGAGTTATTCATCCCGATTTACCGATTAGACCAGGTATAGTTAAAATTCAGACCAGTTTGAATACCGATATGGCAAAAACATTCCTGGCTAATTCTATTACTCTCACTCCAGGAACGCTTACTGTGGATATTAAGGAAAATGAATTGTATATACATTGGATTTATGTCCACGGGAAAGATGTAAAGGAATGGAGTGAGGCTATAGCTGGAAGATTTGAACCTATACTCAGGAGGATATTCGAATGATAGATATACTTATCTATATACTGGTGTTCTCTTCTGCATTGTGTATATATCGAATGGGTCGAGGACCTACTCCACCCGATAGAGCGGTCGCACTGGATATTCTGGGGACATTAATGGTCGGATTTTGTGCTCTAATCGCATTGACCACGGGAAAAGATTTTTATATTAATATCGCCATTTCATGGGCATTGTTGTCCTATGTGGCTGCTATTGCTTTGGCGAAGTTTCTGGAAAGAAAAAGTTTTGACGAATAAAGAAATTAAGGAGGTATCAAAATGTTTTGGGATACCCTGGGATACATAATAATCGTAGTAGGAGTGGCATTCGACCTATTGGGCTGTATCGGATTGGTGCGTTTGCCCGATGTCTATAACAGACTTCAAGCCGCTACAAAATGTGTCACTCTGGGAACCGCTTTCTTATTGTTTGGTGTGTTCCTTGTTTATGGAGTAAATGCAATTGGAATTAAGGCGTTAATATGTGCAGGTTTCGTATTGATTGCTTCGCCTACTGGTTCTCATGCGCTCGCTCGCGGTGCACATAAAGGCGGCGTAAAATTATGGGAAGGTTCTGTTATAGATACCTATGCCGATGAAAATAAATTGAACTAAATAACCGAATCGATGAAATAAAATAGAAGGAGGCTTTAAAGTGAAAAAGCCCAAATTAAGAGAACTCGCTGAAGCGATAAAATCTGTAATCAAAGGACCATACACTACTAAATTTCCTAAAGTTGCTCCAGAAATTTTTCCTGAATTTCGAGGGAAACCCGAATTTGTCGAGGATAATTGTGTATTGTGTGGCGCCTGCGAAAAAATTTGTCCTGTAGATGCTATCGAGGCAAGAGATATTGTAAATGACGATGGCTCTGCTAAAAGAGTGATGTTCCGCAATTATGCAAGATGTATATGGTGCAGTATGTGCTCGATTTATTGCACTGTCGGCGATGGCGATATTTTCGGTGATAAAACTGGAATTAAAATCACCAATGAATTCGACCTCTCCACATTAGATATTTCTTCATCCAATGAGGAAATCGAATCCGAATTAGTTGTGTGTGAAAAATGTGGAAAACCTATCACCACAAAGAAACATTTATTATGGTTGGCAGAAAGACTGGGTTCGAAAGCATTCAGCAATCAAACTCTATTCCTTACTAAAATGCAGGAAATGGGACTTAGCGATGAAGAGATGGCACCACCTCGTGAGGAAATGTTGAGAGAAGATTTGAATAAAATCCTGTGCCCCAATTGTCGTCGCTCAGCTATGATGGCAGAAGACTGGGGATTTTAATTTTAGGTTCAAATTAAAAGAACTAAAAATTCCGCAAAAATAATAAGTTTGATAATCCACAAATCAATCCTATCAGGGATATTGTTTTTCCATTTGTGTTCATTTGAGTTCATCTATGGTTTTGCAACTGGAAGGATGCGGTTGTTTTCATCATTACTATCGGTTTAAACGACAGAGAGCATTTTCCCTGAAAGAATTTTCCTTATAATCTTGATGAGCTGATTGGTGGTGGGCAGGCTCTTACAACTAAACAGTGATTAACGATTAAAAAAACCTATCCCGATTGGGCGGAATAGGATCGATTTGATTATAATAAGATATTATCTATTTTTATTTGTGATAAGGACAACCCGGATGAACATTCTTTTTATGGCAATCTTTTGATTTGCCGTGATGTTTTCCTGTCTTAAATTTATCAGATTTGGCTTGAATTTCGCTTACCACATCGGGATTATCGGAAGTTATCAGAAAACTGATTCCATTTTTTCTTTTTTATGATTTTTTTCAAACTTGCATTATTGCTGGTTAAGATTATTTATATGACTCCTGCAAAATAGGTGATTTTTGAGTTCTTTGATATGCGATTTTTTTGTCCCCTCAAAAGGAATCCCCCTGGTGCCGAAGTGCCGGGATAGGGGGTTAATTTTTCCTTGCATATATTATAAAAAATATAAAAATGAAGAATGGGAGACTAATTATGACACTCGATAAGAAAATATTTCACAAAATATTGAGTAGGGGCAATTCATGAATTGCCCTTACTTCGTTGCTATTTGAAAAGTTATCCCCATTTTGAATGTTTTGCGAGGTTCTTTTTAGGCATTTTCAATCGTTTATTAGGGTTTGCGGAGTTCTCTGAAGCTCTTCAAAGAGGTTCAAAATGACTTCAAGATGAATGAAAATCAATTAAGAGTTCTGCGAAATAGGAAAGCAACAACAATCCCGTCCCGACTTGTCGGGATGGAACACAACCAGTTAGACATTTAGGTGAAAAATCCCAGAAATGGAGGTAAAAATAGTTCTCGTTTAACCAGTTAGAATAAATTGCAGGAAACATAAGACAATTTCAAGAAAAAATTTACTATATAAAATAAAATCTCTTGCCCAATATTTTTAGAGACAAAAATAAATTGCACTCGCAGAAATATTACACTATTATATCTTGATAGAAAATACGGAGGTATATTTATGCGGAATATAATTTTTGTCATCGCCATTCTTTCGATAAGTGTGTATGCAATGCTCGGCGTTCCAGCAGTAGAAAAACCCGATATGCGAGTGGGAGAAATAGTGTTCGAACCGACCGATGAGTGGCAAATCGGCAGACTGGAACAATTCGCCGAAAAATACAATGGAGAAGTCCGCAAAGTCACCAAAGTTCTGCCTATCTATATGATGAAATTCCCATCGATAGTGCCACAAGAAGAAATAGAAAAGTTAGTTCGAGGGAATAATTATAAGAAATTCTGGTCAGAATATGAAAAATGTAGGGCGCAAGTATGGGAAATGGTAAATCTTATACGAAAAACTGGACTGGTGAAATATGCTCAACCAAATTATATCTACTATATGGCATATATTCCCAATGACCCATATCATATCGATGATGGGATGTATGGTCCTACTGCTGGTCCCGACCAGTATGCTCATTTTATCACCAATTCCCAGGGCGGATGGAATTATACTATCGGCAGCAGAGATGTCCTCCTTTGTATTATCGATAGTGGAGTAGATGTTGACCATCCAGACCTTATGGACAATATATGGATAAATCCCGGCGAGGATATAGATGGAGATGGAGAATTATACGATTTTGATGATTTAAACGGGATAGACGATGATGGCAATGGCTATGTGGACGACCTTTTTGGATACGATTTTGTGGGCGGAAATGTCGGTGGATGGACTCCCGGTGACCCCGCAGAGGAAGATTGGAATCCAGATATACATTATATGGGCGATGATGGCTGGGGAGAACCAGACCCATCCTGCGGTAGCGGCGATGCTATGTTCGATATGGGAGTCGCTCATGGAACTCATTGTGCGGGTATATCGGGTGCGGTATCAGATAACGCATCGCTATTTGCTGGTTCCTGTGGAAGAATTTCCATTGTCCCGGTTCGAGTTATGAATGCTGGCGGTAGTGGTAATTCTGTGGATATGGTCGCTGGAGTGGAATACGCCGCTTTAATCGGAGCAGATGTAGCCAGTATGAGTTTCGGCGGAATGATGGGCGCTGTGGATACCGCTTTAGTCAATGCCTGCCAATATGCTTATTCCAGTGGAGTAGCGCTTATTGCTGCCAGTGGAAACGAAGGTGCTGAAGGTGTATCATCACCGGCATCATCGGAATGGACTTTAGCTGTAGGTTCTTTCAATTCCGATAGACAAAGAGCCTGGTTCAGTAATTATGGCGCAGAATTGGATGTTCTCGCTGGCGGCGGCGATGGCGAATCGAGCGGATGGGAAATGGTATATACCGAGGTAATCTGGTCAACCTGGGTGTATAGTGTATATGAGGCAGATTCTGCTGGTGCGATGCCCGGAGAGCATACTATTTCTGGAATGGCGGGAACATCTATGGCATGCCCACACGCTGCCGGACTCGCAGCATTGATTAAATCGATATTGCCATCCATATCACCGGATAGTGTATATAATATTATACGAAATACCGCACAGGATGTGGGTCCCACAGGCTGGGATTCCGAAACCGGTTACGGTATTATCGATTTTCAGGAAGCACTCGGAGCTATATGTTCATATACTTATCCGATATTTTTTCGTCCAGAAAGATATGAAATTATCTCTGCCTGTGGCGAGGAATGTATCACCGGTATTATCCAATCACCAGATGAAATCGCTGAAATTTCTGCTGAAATCGATGGCACACCAGTTTCTGTCGATTTCGATGGCGATTCGTTTTATATCGCAGCTGATGGAATTCTCGCCACCGAAAGTGAACATAGCGTTTGCATCACATCTATTATAAATAGCGACGATGTCGAACTGGTAGTAGCTCCATTCTGTAGGACATTTACCATAGATTATTCACCACCATATCTGACTGATGCATCTCCGATAGACACAGCCCGCTCGCAATCGCCGGATATTTCTATATCATTACAGGATGAATTCAGTGTGCCAGATATGGATTCCATATGGTTTGAAATCGATGATGTGATATATTCACCGGATGAAATCGATGAGTTAAATTATTCTGCTGTGTTGCATACATCCGCTCATTCGCTGGAATGGGAAGATGGCGATACTGTCGGTGTATGCGTCTTTGCTCACGATATAGTCGATTATTGCGAACCCAATGCTATGGATACTTGCTGGAGTTTTGTAGTTTGGACTTCTGGCATCGATGAAAAATTGCCGGAGGGAATTACGATGAAAGTATTCCCGAATCCTACAAATCCCGCAGGATGCTTAAAATTAACACTGCCAGAAATGGATATAATATCGATTCGTATGTTCGATTTGAAAGGCAGATTGGTCTCCGAAATTCACAATGGCTGGTTGAATTCTGGCACACATCATATCCCGATTCCGATGGATTTACCATCCGGTGAATATACTATTAAACTAATAGGAACAGGGATTATTAAGACCACAAATATTTCGGTAATAAAATAAGATAATTTTGGAGGAAATATGGCGAGGACTCGTTTCGAACGCCCCAAAACTAAATGGGAAAAAGCAAAACCTTATGTCCTTGGAATCGGTATCCCAGTAGTAGTAATTTTAATTATTGTAATATTGGCGGTTACTTTGTTCAGCCAGAAAATACATTCTGATGTGAAAGTCACTCTTCAAACCGACCGAATTCCACTTGAACCTATGGAGATGGAAACTCCCACAGTTGGACAAAAAAGTTCATCACAACAAAGTGCACCTGTCCAGACCACATATACTACTACCAATACCGTTTCTACTGGAACTGTGGATGTCGGTCAGCAGACTGCCACAGGCGAAACATTATCGGTGGATACCGCTGGAATAGAATCTACAGAAAGCACTATCACTGTGGTGGATACCGCCGCTACCAGAAAATTGAGGGAGCAAAAATTGAAACAGGAAATAGAAAAGATGCGAAAGCAATATCACGATAATCGAGTAGCGCTGTTGAATGAGGCAGTGAGATTTTTACAGGGAAATCATACCAAGCAGGTGGTGAAGGCTAAAGCATCTAACTTTGCCGAACTTGCCGACAAATTACGCGAGAAAGTAAAAGAATTTCCTGAACCGGCATCGGTATATGAGGAACGATTCTGGGATGCACAAAAAAATGAATTGCTGAAAACTGCCGATTTCCTGGACAAGATTGC